>JAOUJT010000020.1 GCA_029883105.1 Gammaproteobacteria bacterium | reverse complement strand
ATACTGGTGTCGCCATAACCCTGTTGCAGGAACAGCTCCAGTGCTGCCTGGATAATGCTGTTTTGTTTCTTTGCAGCATTTTGGATGGATTTAGACAAGCCCTGGCACCTGAGTAATCATACTTGCAGGGATGATAATAACATACTCATGAGTATGTTCAAGGGTATGAAGCGTGAAATCATCCGCAGCTTTGAAAATGGATGTGAGAGGTGTATGTCGCAATGTAGAAATAGTTTGGCAGGCTATGAGCGTGACCAGCATAGAACCGCCACGGAGATTATGGAGTATACGAACTAATTGTGGTTGCTACGATTGAACAATGCGACAGATGAAAATCCAACGATGTACATGGCCAGTCCGTAGAATAAGGCGGCAAGGGTCATCTCGGGTATTTTTAGGATACTTGCAGTTACCAGCAGTGCAAGAGCAGCATTCTGTATACCAACCTCCATGGAGATACTTTTGACCTGTGCCGGAGTCGTTGCTGACAGACGTGCGATGATGTAGCCACCTCCGTAGGCAAGGATGGCAAGTAATAAAATTGCTGGAGCTATGATGGCGGTGTAGTCGCGCAATATATCCGCGTATTTGATGATTAGCGCGATGATAATGAGTATTAGAAAGACGAGGGCAAATGTCGCCACTGGTTTCTGGATCTTAAGCGCGAAGGAAGAATACTTATGTCTGATAAACATGCCGATGATGATAGGGATGATGGTGACAGAAACCAATTCAACGAAGACCTTCATGATATCGAGTTCGATGTTTTGTGTTGCATCGATATTGCTCAGGATGATGGACGCTGCGAAGGGTAACCAGAATGGTGCCAGAAGACTGGTAATAGCCGTAAGTGTCACGGACAAGGCAAGGTCGCCTTTGGCAAATAGTGTAAACAGGTTTGACGTGCTGCTGCCCGGAGCAAGGGTAATCATTACAAATCCCGCGCCAATCAATGGTGAAGGAAAGTCAAAAATCACCAGGCCGACCAGTATACCGACCAGAGGTAAATAGAGCATTTGCGCAGCCAGTCCGGCATAAACAGGTCGTGGGCGTTCGAACAATAAATAAAAATCACGAACGGCAAGGCCCAGTCCGATACCAAACATGGTAATGGCCAGACAAAGTGGCAAAATAACGCTTGTGACGAGAGAATTTTCCATCTCTGTATAGTACACAATAATTGGATATATGGAGGTTAATAAATGTGAATGGATTTACGTTTCCGTATGGGAATCTCTAGAGATAGAACATGTAAAGCCGAGAGAGATATTCTAATTGATTTGAGTTTTCCCCGGCGGAGCGGTCATTTGAATGACCAGACCACCGTAAGGCAGGCTTAGTAGAGCTTAGCCTTTAGACTCAACCCCAGTGTTTCTGGATATTTGAAAGCAGCTCGGGATTGGTCACCAGGTTTCTGACACCGTGTGCATGGTCTTCTTTAAATACAGTGCCATTGCACCAGATACCGACACTGTCAATATTCACTCTAGAAACCTTGGGGCGAACGCTCCAGCTTACCTGGAAGGGAGAACCATTTTCGTTGTATCTGGGCCAGTAGTAGAGCCGGCATATTGCACAGACTTACCGGTATTGCCTGGAATATTCAGGGCCTGGTGCAGGCCAATCTTTATGCCATACGGAGTCAGCTTGCCAAAATCCGGAGCCTTCTTGTCGTTCACCAGTACATAGACCTGGGTCTCTACACGTAACTGAGGATTCTTGATGGCCTGATTCAGGCAGGAATCCAGAGTAGTGCCAGGTGGAATCTGTGCAGTGGAGTGCACATAGCGCACCTCAATGGTGTCACCGGGAGACAGTGCACCATGCTTACTGAACAAATCTCGTTAGCAGCGGATTTCAATTTCTCGGTACTCAGCTTGCCGGAATACTTGTAACCACTTTGATAACCGTGTCCATCGCCGTTACCGGCATAGCGGGAAAACTCACCGCCCTTATGTCCAGTATTTTTATGGAAATGGATATGGCACAGATTCATCTCGGTATAGGCCGGCGCTGTGTTGAAGCACGTTTGTGCTTGCCCGTTGCGGGATCAATATCGCGCAGTGCCTGAGAACCAAAACCCTTACCATCGGTACATAGCTCGCTGCGTGCTAATGACGGCATCATGGCCGTGATGAGCCTTTTATTCAGCAATGCCTCTGATGGGAGCAGCGTGGATGCTGCTAAAATAACAATGATATTTTTTTCATTTTATACTCTTTGTTTTAGATATGATTAAAATCTAACAGCTCTACTCAATGTTAAGTCTGGCTAGGGTAATACTCATGGCACGCACATGTTCTTACGCCTGTATAAAACTATGCGAAGGAATCCGCTATCCATAACAACGTATGATTAAACGCCCAGGTCCTATGGCAAAACACATGGCCATAGAAAATAATAATTCTTTTGGGCTGCAATAGAAAGGCTGTAGCTAAAGGAAAAAACTAAAGCTTATGAAGCTTGAGGATGAGCACGGGCAGCTGGCACCAGAGCATGCTGATGTGATACTGAGACAGACGAAATCAGGATAGGGGCAGGATAGTATTCAAGGTTGGCATGGAGCCCGATTGTTGATTCAAGAGCATCCGTATCATCACTGACATCACCATAATTCATGCTGGACTCATAGGTCCATTCCAGAAATAGTGAGCAGCCGTTGTAGTGAGAAGCCACGGCATCCCTCATATCTACTAAAAAGTCAGGGTAAGAATATAAATGAATGTATGGAGGGTCTTTTTTATGGTGCGTATGATCGCAAACTGTTCTCTATAGTTCTTATGAAAAACAATCTGTTTATACAGAATATGACCAGGGATAAATCCAGGACGGGGCAGGGAGAGAGGTTATTTTACTGTCTCTGGTGAGCAAAGGCATTCAATCAACCGCTCCACCTGCTGAGTACAACAGCCACTCCCCATAGTTGCATAGGTCTGTTTTCTAACCTCTGCCACAGTGGTCGCACCGTTTATGATGGCATGGATAATATCCATCTTGGGAACCTCATTACAGACACATAGATTTCGGTACAAATTCTTTTTTAGAATCGGCGGGATTTTATCCAGAGGATTAGTCACAGCATTATTCTTCAAGATTTAAACACTCTTTAATATAGTAAAGATAATGGACTTTAGGCCAGGTTTTCGCCATTTTATAAAATTGTACAGTATCTGATAATATTTTTTTGGGGTTTTGCCTGGCCTGTGTTGAATGGGTCAATATATGACCACAGATAAATATTCACATCATAAAGTGTGGTGCATAGTAAATTCCAGAGTGTTAGATAAATCTCCATGCCATGGAACTGTGTGCCTACAAACTTATGCCGAATATGCCAATTGTGACTACGGATAAGGCAGCGACAGGCGAAAACCTTAAATGATAGCAACCCAATACTACGTTGCAAACGGATGAATAAGTTACCCGAACTCATCCGATATTATATAAAGAGATTGTTCTGATTAGTCAGGCAAATAGCAGGGTGTACAGCACTGTTCTTTAAATCTGCTAACTAAGATACAAGGTTATAAACGAATCTCTATCCCGATACTTCTGGTTACCTGACTAGTCTAAAAGGACTATTGCTAGGCTTATAACTAGTCTGTTTGAGTGATAAATATTGTTCGATTTGTTCTCTAATATAGCTATATGAGTATAGGAGGTAGCAAGCGTAATATTTTAGCAGTGTTAGCGATGCTTGAATAAGGTTTGTGACATGTGCTTGTTAAAATTCAAATATCTAGCCACATCAGAGGCATGATTTTTGTACTATCAATATTACAGAGGATTTCAAATGTTTATGATCGATTATAGGGATATAAGCTGGTGGTATTGGTTGGCTACGGCAATGCTGCTTAGCTACGGTATGACAGGACGCCCCGTCGGATTTATTTTGGCTATCGGGCTTGTTCTAATACAACTAATTCATTACATCATAAAGGAAGATAGACTCTCGGCATTTACAGTCCAGGTACGTTTTATGACGCTAGTGTTTTTCGTAACGATATATCCTTCACCATTGCAACCTCTATACTGGGTACCTACCATTGGGCTCTGGGCACAAGTGATATTTGGTTATTGTGCTATGGCCCGTTGTGTTAGCTTGATTTCATGGAATCGAGATAGCCCGATTAGCTATGCCTTGTTAATGAAAACGTTCTTTTCACTGCCTGTACGAGGCAGCGTTAATAATAAGTTTATCGAGACAGAGTAAATATCTGCATCAATGCTGATCATCGCTATTGGGCAATCACATTGATGTGGGGACTGGCATACAAATCGCAAAGTCCGAGGCTAAATGACAAGTTGAGTATCCATATGTTCGGCGATACAGCCTCCAAGTGTGCCTCCAGAACATATAAAAGCCGGACAGATACTCTGTCCGGCCTGTCTCTTGCAAGTGCTCAGCCTATTTAGTGGCTGGAGCCTCTTCTGGTGCCAGAGTCGCTTTTTCTTCAGCTATACAGTAATCGATATACTCTTTGGCTTCCTTACCTTCCAACCCATCTTCCTTTGCCCAACTTTCACATTGCGTCTGGCGTTCATCGGCCTTCAGCCCAAAAGCTGGCAAGAAGATCATCAGGCCGAGCAAAAACATCACAAATCCAAACAAAACAGAGAATTTACTATTTACTTCACTATTGCCCATTTCCGTGCTCCAAATTGATCACATATGCACCTTACCCGTATGGTTATTCACCATGGCAAGTCGGGGAATTAAATGGTCTGGAGAAAATAAAATCCAATGAAATAAATAGCATGTATTAATCGTTTTTTTCAATCGAACATCCCGACAAGACAATGTGGCCGTACATATCCGGCAGAGGAATAAATTACTGGAGCCAATACCTGGCAGTGCCTAAAAGGACGAAAAGAGGCCAACTCTATAAAATTCTTGCCTGGGCTGGCGAAAGGATTAATACTCGAACTAACAAACAAAACCAGGACTCACCGATGGACATAGTCCTTTTACGCACCTTCCTTGAGCTGAACCGTACCCACCATTTTGGCAAGGCTGCGGATAATCTCTGTATTACACAATCCACCATGAGTTCACGTATTCGTCAGCTGGAAGAATTGTTGGGCCAGTCGCTATTTACACGAGAGCGGAACAATATCCAATTGACCTCTGCAGGTCAGCGTTTATTACCCCATGCTGAGGGTATACTCTCAGCATGGCAGCGCACTCGCGTGGACGTAGCGATGGAGGAGGAACAGATAGACATGCTATCCATAGGCGGTATGTTTAGCCTCTGGGATATATATATACAAAATTGGTTACATCAGGTTCGTACAAATATGCCTAACTTGAGTCTGTATACGGATGCCATGGGCGCAGCTGAATGTCACAGGGCACTACTGGAACACCGCCTTGATCTGAGCTTTGTATTTGAGGCCGTCCACCATAACGAATTAACCATACTAGAACTGCCTTTGATTGATCTTGTACTTGTTAGCAGTACACAAGGCCAGGATATGAAAACGGCGCTAACTGAAAACTATATCCTCGTCGACTGGGGGACATCCGTTAATATCCGACATGCGCGTCACTTTCCAAATATTCCAACCCCAAAATTGCATATGTCTATGGGTCGTAATGCTCTCTCCTGCCTATTAGCAGGCGGTGGTAGTGCCTATCTGGCGCGCACCATGGTAGATGATGCACTCAAAAACGAGACCCTATTCATTGTTAACGATGCGCCTGTTATTAAACGATCTTGCTATGCCATATATCACACAAATTCAGAAAAGCTGAGGATAATAGAAAATGTACTGGATCTTTTCTGACAAGAAGCTTTGTTCGTGGTTAGGTGAATAACCGTTCATAGTATTCGAGCAGAGGAAGTTAAAAATGTCATCACCCGCCAGACGGATTTGTCCGAAGATTCCGAGGCGCTCGCATATAATTTCTAACTACAGCAATAACATAACCGATAAATCATGATGGTTAAGCAAAGATACATATTCAGGAAATAGAGTTCAGAATCTCTAATAAACATGAATATTCAGAAATGACTATATTTGAACTGTTTAATGGCTTTGTCTAGTCGGTACCACTTTCAGTTGTTATGTCCTTGGTTTTTGCTCCAACATTGTGGATGCCCAACAGAGTCAGAAAATAATATTCTCTAGTATTATAAATCGGCCGGCTAGAATGCTGTGGGTACAATACATACTATACGAACTAGAAGAGGTTCTAGTGTGTGCTCAGGCCCGGTTATCTTTAAGTCAATTTATGAGTCAGTATCAATTGATAATTCTGACAACAGGCTGATAAATGCTTCAATGGACTCACAGGAGGCAGATTCCTCCATCGTGTGATAGCCAGTGGTTGGTACTTGTATGGTGGTACCATCTACCAATCCGTTTGAAGCAGCGACTATTCTGCCTAATTCAGTGCTCCCTAATGACCTGGGTTTTTCACCCTGGTAAATTAATCGTTCGTTTTCACTCTCTACATACTTGTCTTTGTATAAGTAGCTAAGGTTATTTTTATTGCATAAATCTTCAATGAGCTTTGTTGACTCCTTGTTAAACAATGCGTTTGCATCCTTCTCCCTAAGAACAAGAAGCTGGTTATTCGCGGTCTCAATATCCGGAAAGGGACTTGTATCGACAACAAAAAGACGATTGGTTGAGCCGCCAAATCGGCGAAACCATTCAAGTAAATATCGCCAGCTTTTTCCGGCTTCTTCTTGCGCGGTAAAAAAGGCAGTGCCCTCGAAACCTAAGCTGAACAAATGCACAAGTACCGCAGCAGACAAAACATTATCTAATTGTCCTGATAGTCGATTGTTACTTATTTTCAGCTTGTCTTTAAATGCAATCGGCGTTCCGGCAACAACATCTTCAAGCCCATCGATCTCGAAAATAAGGTTATTCCTGAATTCACAGACGTACGAGTTTCTAATGACACCACTGCCTCTATAGGCACCAGACCATGGTTCATAGGCAAAAACAGGGTCAGACTGAAAACGTTCCGTTATCTTTGTTATTAATTCTTCAGAAACAGAATTATTCAAAAGGTCAGTCCTGTTGGCCGCAATGAAAGCAGCGTACTGAAATTCATTTGGGCCTGTGCAGATAAGACCATGCCGGTCTATATGTGCAGAAAACATCGCGCTATGAGGTTTCTTTCCTTGTGCTACCAATAAACCCTCGTACCAGGTAACATTCGCACCACGTTCTTCTAGTTCACGTTGTAATACTCTGAAGAATGAGTGTTCTGCCCCCACGACACTTGGTTGACGTATAATTAGTTTAAGCAAATCAATAAAATCGGAACTTAACATAAGTGTAGTCTGCGCTTTATAAGTTACGCCTAACGGTTGATTGTGCGACTGGAATCGAGTTGGTTCCTGTCGCGGTCTCTTTGTTGAAAAAATTACGGGTTTACTCTTGGTCTAAACTTTTATCTAAAGTTTTTCTAGATATTTTCGCCTTGGTCATTCAGACAACTAAGCGCCAGATAGCGCTACCATGATTTACCTTATGCCCTCTTATAATTTGTAAACACTTAATGATTTGCGAACGGATCATCAGAAAGCAAGACGCTGATATAAGGTGCATAGGTTAATACCGCACCCTGCGAAATCCCCAGATCATTAAATGCATCCACCACTTGTTGCATAGTGGTTTCATTTTGCGGTTCTGCTTTAAGTGCTTGCATGGTAGAGAGCAAGGGTTTGATATCTTCGGCATCCACATACTTTTCCAGCATCTGGATCATGTTGTCCACCTCCGCCGGATCTACAGTAATCTCTTTGAATCTTAACCGGCTCTGCTCAAGATCCTCAAACTCAGGTGGCTCTTCATGGACGTTTGCCGCAATCCCTGCCGGTGGCGAGAATGCCTTAATACCGGAAAAACCAGCGGATTCCTCCAGTGCCCGTCGCGACAGGGTATCAACAAAGGCGTTAAATTCATTCTCGTTGGGCTTATTGAACAGTAGTGATAACAGAGGTTCACTTTTGAAACGGCTATGAAAATGCAGGTATGGCATATTTACAACGGGCTCCGGGCTTAGTATCGATAGCCCGATAGTCAGTTTTTCTTCTTTTAACAGTGATTTTATTCGCACATAAATAGAATCATCTACTATTTCAAATTCTCTAGAGCCTTTAAGAAAGCTTTTTTGTGTTAGTTTTATAGTCATAGTGGTGTAATCATTGCCTAATGTCTGGTTTTATGTTGTCGCTTGTTTCGGTATCAGGTGCTAGGCGTATTGCTGTCCTAACAAGACTGTCTTGGTCATCTCAACACCGTTCGGTGAATCGAGGGGAATCCCTCCCAAATTTTATACATATTGTTTGTTACTTATCCATCGCAATATCTACAAGATGGCCTTCATTATCGAACTGCACACTTATTACAAAAGGCGTTCCCTTATCAGGAAGGCTAAATTCAAACACTTCCGCATCGCCATCACTCCATTGTGAAACCAATTCCAGAATTTCAAGCATTTTTCCTGGTTCCGGTTTGGATGTTCCTAGATGATCCTGCCAAAAGTCGTCGTCAATCTCTTCCATGTGATATGTCACAAATTGCGTAACACTTGTCTCACCTTCTTCTGTGCCATAGGCATCATTAATGGCCGAAATGGCGTTTTTTTCATAGCGTTCTAAATCTTCTTTACTTAATGTCATTATTTCGCCTTAAAGACCTGGTAAATATTAATAGGTGATATTTTGAGGCAGTAAACAAGTGGGGTCAATGAAAGTTAGGGCAGATCAGACTTTCCAGGCGGGTAGTTACACTCGTGGCCTACCTGTTTGTAAAGTTCATAGGGCTCGGCCCCTCAAGTTGGTAAACTTCGAGATAGAGCGGTTTCCAGAGAGTAGCGAAACAAGCGAAAGCCTGATTCTCAGCGCAAGCAGGGCGGGCTAATTCTGACCTCATATCCGCCCAAAGCCTTTATTCAGTCACTCCGACGGCGATCTGTGTTAGAATAGTGCCTCTCTTATCCCCCCCACACTTTTAGTGGAGACATCTTGTTGACCTGCTGCTGGATTAAGTCGGCACAACCTCGTTGCTCCTCTATTCCTGTCACTAGGAGTCAACATGTCTACAGTCCCCACATTGCCATCAAAAGCCCGTCCATATGCCCAACAAGCCCCACCCATAACCAGTTCACTTACACCCTTACCCGGTACAATAATCGATAAAACCTCAGTTCCGAACTCACTAACACCACTTCTCGACAGTAATGATTTATCCCCCACTGTCTCATCACTATCTCCCACAGCAGATAACAAGATCGCAACCGCTATTGTTTATTGCGAAGCCAATTTTGGAAAACTCGATGGCAAGACCGCCAATGGCCTGACCAGGCACTCGGAGAAATACAAGATATTATCGGTCATCGATAGTGAAAAGGCGGGCCTTGATACTGGCATGGTCCTTGATGACAAGCCAAATGCTATTCCGCTTTGTTATGATCTGGACGATTCGTTGAAACAGGCCGGGGATGTTCCCGACTATTTTATCTTTGGCATGGCACCCTCCAGCGGCATGTTGTCAGCAAACGAGCGCAGGATTGTTCTTGAGGCAATCAGCCTGGGAATGAATATTGTCAATGGTCTGCACGAATTTCTTAATGAAGATGCCGAGTTTTCCACAGCGGCTGCCCAGAGCAATGTCCAAATTCTTGATATAAGAAAACCTCGTGAGAAAAAAGATCTGCGCATGTTTAGCGGTCGTATTGATGAGGTCACTTGTCCACGTATCGCTGTACTGGGTACCGATGGCGCTATCGGTAAACGCACCACAGCGACAATATTGACTCGTGTATTAAACGAGTGTGGCATCAATGCGGTAATGGTTGGTACAGGTCAAACCGGTTTGATTCAGGGTGCTCGTTACGGAATAGCACTTGATGCCATACCTTCACAATTTTGTTCGGGTGAAATGGAAGCCACAATTGTTGAGGCATTTCATAATGAAAATCCGGATGTAATAATTATCGAAGGTCAGGGCGCATTGAGTCATCCCGCGTATTTGAGTTCAAGTTTTATTTTGCGCGGCAGTAAGGCTAACGGCGTTGTATTACAACATGCACCGGGTCGTAGCCATCGCTGTGATTTTGAAACGGTAGCAATGCCGACACCAGCCTCCGAGATTAATCTGATTCAAACCTTTGCACAAACAAAGGTCATCGGGCTTACGATTAATCACGAGAATATGGATAACGACGACATTAGTCAGGCCATAGATCAGTACGAGAAAGAGCTCGATATTCCCGTAACGGATGCTCTGACACGTTCACCTGATCGACTCGTTGACATGGTACTATCAGCCTTTCCGGAATTAAAGGAGCATTTAGCAGCGCGCATACAATGAGTGCGCCACGACTGGAAATCGATCTCAACAAGATTTACCACAACGCCCACACACTGGTTGAACGATTAAAGGCCAAAGGTATTTCTATTTCTGGTGTCACTAAGGCTTTTCTTGGCATGCCGGAAATTACCTCGACATTACTTCAAGCAGGAATTCATACGCTTGGTGACTCTCGCATAGAAAATATTGAAGCAATGCGTAATGCAGCTGTGAAGGCTCCGATAATGCTCATTCGTTCGCCCATGTTAAGCAATGTAGAGCGAGTAGTACGCCATGCAGACATCAGCCTTAATACCGAGATGGATGTTATTCTAAAACTATCCGCAGCAGCGCAAAGGATGGATCGAAGCCATGGCATCGTACTGATGGTCGAGCTTGGTGATCTGCGCGAAGGTATCATGAAAGAGGATTTGGAAAGTGTCGTCGCTGAGCTGCTGAGCCTACCGAACATCGAGCTTAAAGGTATCGGCACAAACCTGGCTTGCCGTAGCGGTGTATCTCCCGATACAAACAACATGGCCGAATTGTCTGGCTTGGCAGATTCAATCGAAACGACCTTTGGTATCACACTTGATATTGTCTCCGGTGGTAACTCTGCCAATTTGACATGGGCGCTTAGTGATGCCGATCCAGGGCGGGTTAACCATCTGCGTCTTGGTGAAGCACTACTGCTAGGATGTGAACCCTTACACCGTCAAGCGATTAGTGGACTTTACACCGATGCCTTTACACTTGTTGCCGAAGTGATAGAGTCGAAAACAAAACCATCACAAGCCTGGGGTACTTTTGCACAGAGTGCGTTTGACCTAAATCCAACCATTAAGGCAAATCAGGGACATATCTCTCAGACCGTTCTCGCCATCGGTCACCAGGATACAGATCCAGCAGGGCTAAAGCCTCCGTCAGGGGTGGAGATTCTCGGTGCCAGTAGCGACCATCTTATTGTTGATTCCGGCCACAACATGCCCATAGGTAGTGAAATACGTTTTCAACCAAACTACAGCGCACTGGTACGTGCAATGACTTCACCTTTTGTGGCCAAGGTACCATATGGTGAGAATACCCCCTCAGACAATACGACCAGCTATGCGAATTAGTTCGAGCGGTAGGCAGGTCTCGGAGTGTGAATCATAACTCAGGACTCATATCTGAGTCCCTTAGCTCGTTTTACTGAAACCATATGCTATCTGTACCAGAGTAAACAAAACCTATACTGCGGACAGCTTTGCCATTGGCGTTGTATATATGGAACATCTTAGGTCAGAACACAGATACGGCTAATATTAGTTAAATCGGTATTCTGGCACCTGTTCTCATTTTGACGGATGACTTTTTGAGTTATGGCTATCCTAGTTTATTGCCTTAGCAGAGATTTTCATTATTTCCTGAAGCTTATTCTAATGCGCATTACTTCGGCTTATTTTTAATCGTTGATTTAACAAGCTTTGAAAAATTTTTATCTTTATTTCTTTTTTCTAAATAAGACATTTGATTGAATTCGGATTCTTTCTTCATCTTAAGATAGTTTTGATAGCGTTGTTCAGATAAATCTCCTGTCTTTATAGCGGCCAGGATTGCACAATCTTTTTCATTAGTATGGGAGCAGTTAGAAAACTTGCAGATTTTAGAAAGTTCTAATATTTCTGAGAAGGTATCATCTAAGCCATCATCTACAGACATGCTGCCAAGCTCTCGCATCCCCGGGGTATCTATGACCATCGCACCACTTTCTAACCGGACTAATTGACGACTTGTTGTAGTATGTCGACCTTTACTTTGTATTTTGCTCACTGGTTGGGTTTCGAATTCATCATTACCTATTATGCTGTTAAGTAAGGTCGTTTTGCCAACGCCGGATGAACCTAACAAACAATAAGAATATTCGCTCTTTAATAAACGAATAATTGAATCAATGTTTTCTCTGCTTAAATTGCTAAATTCCATCACGGTAGTTTGAGGGGCGATACCAAAAACTTTTTTCTTTATTTCATTAACTTCTTCTTTGGGTATAAGATCGCACTTGCTCAACAGAATAATAGGCTCAATGCCACTTTCATTAACCATAACTAAATAGCGCTCTAACCTTCTTAGATTAAAATTATCATTCAAAGATTGAATAATGAAGGCCACATCAATATTCGCAGCTATCAACTGGAAATCAATCAGTTTTCCGGCCGTCTTTCTCTTCAGAAGAGTCTTTCTTGGGAAAATGTCATATATAATTGCATGAGTATCATTATCGTAAAAATCAGCATAGACCCAGTCACCAGTAGTAGGAAGGTCACTTGCAGACTCGCTACAGTAACGAAGGTTTCCTGACAACTCAGCGAAAATCTCATCCTTTCCTTTTGTCACGGTGTAACTATCTTTATGCACAGAAACTACCCGGGCGATTGCATGAGCAGAAATTTTTTCATCATCCTCTCGGCTTTTAAACCAATCGCTATATCCTAGGCTTTTCAGATCACTCATAATTTAATTGTACCTAACAACACTACAGAATCTAAAAATTAAGTTCAGTCTAATTGGGGTTCAAGTCTGGGAGGGCACGAAATACATTATCAGCTCAATATGTTGAATAGTTAGATAACTAACATTTGTGTTCTGACCACAAATTCCCCGATTTGTGTGAATTATTTTAATAAACCCCTGGGATAAGCTTATACTTAATTCTTGATTTATACTCTTTATATCCGTCCATACCTGCAAGTAACATAGCTTCTTCAGGTTGAATACGAATGAGTATAGACAGAACCGCTACGAAAGCAGGGATCAAACCCCACCAGGAGCTTAACGCGATTGGGAGCGGAATAATCATTAATACAGCCCCGGAATACATAGGATGTCGCACATACGCATATAGCCCTGTGTCGACTAAAACCTGATCCTTGTTTATATCCAGGAGTTTGGATGCGAAGGGATTTTGCAGCATGGCAAAACTCATAATGACAGAACCCGTATTAGACAGTACAAGACCCGCTATTATAAGAGCGAATGGCAGTGCCATCCCACCAAAACGGTGCTCCAAACCTGGCACAAAAATCGCACCAAGAAAACCAATGCCCATGATAGGTAGAATAATAAAATCGGAACCTGCTGATTTTCTGGTGGCGTCTGTCAGGCCTTCTTTTTTGAGTTTTGCTCGGTTACGCAGCACACGAGGATTCTTCTGGTTTATGATGGCATAACTGATGCCAATGTTTATAGCAAAGCTTATTGTGTAGGCCCAGCCTTCAAACCAGTTCCAATCTCCGGACACAGGAAAGATACACAGTGCCATGATACCCCCTGCGTAGAAGGGGATAATTAGAATTAGCCACAGCGGAAGGGGTTTATCCAATTTTTCATCATGTATGGCTATTTTATTCATGAGCCCGACTCCGTTATATGTTTGATCGTTTTGAATAGTGTATCTAGGATACCCATAACAGTGTGATCGGGGACGAATAGCTATCGAAAACGTGATCAATTCCATAATGCTTATTTCGATCTACTCTCAATTATAGTTATTCCTTTGTTTCATTCAATCCAGTAACCTCATTGATCTGTGCATGATAGGATCGATGAAATTCATCCAGAATCATATTGCGCTTTTTCTCACTGACCCCGGTGTTAGTTAATGCCATACGAGCGAGTTCAAGACTAGCTTCCAGATTCTCTGATACCACTTCTGTCGCACCCAGTTGGCGTAATTCCCTACACTGGCTAAGATCACTACCGCGGGCAAAGATCGCAATATGTGGATAAGCCTTGTGTAATGAGGAAACCACTGACTCTGTAGCAACACTATCATTGAGTGTCACGATGATCATTTCGGCATTACTGGCCCCTGCGGCCTTTAAGAGCTCAGAATTACAAACGTCACCATAGAAAACGGGATAACCCTTGGCGCGTCCTTTTTCTACAATCGAGGCGTTAGAATCCAGAGCCACAAAACGTTTATTAGCCAAAGACAGAATTTCACCTATACGATTACCCATTCTTCCAAAACCGGCGATAACAATAGGTGCTTCTTCCGGGGGAGCAGTATTGTCGTCTTTTTGAACTTCACGCTTCTTGACCATTCGTTCGGCAAGATGAGCAAGGAAGGGCGTAAACAACATACTAAGCAGTACGATTAATATAAGTTGCTGGAACAGAAGCTCCGACAGGATATCTGACTGATAAGCCAGAGAGAAAAGTACCAGTGCAAATTCACCGCTTTGTGCAAGTACCAGTGATACGGCGATACTACATTTGTTTTTTATACCGAACCAGTAAGCAAGAGGAAACAGAATAAGAGCCTTGATGATCATCAACAGAGCGACAATGCCAACGGATTGTAATGGCTCGGCGGTTAAAAGGTTCAGGTTGAGTGACATACCCATGGACATAAAAAACAGTCCTAACAACAAACCACGAAAAGGTTGTATCTCAGTCAAGATCTGATGTCGATAAGAGGAGTCAGAGATCAGCAAACCGGCCAGGAATGCCCCCATGGCCATGGAAAGGCCGGCATGTTCGGTAATGTAGGCGGTTCCCAAAACTATTAACACCGCCGATGCGGTAAACACTTCCGGATTACCCGATAGTGCAACGCGATGCAGAATGGGGTGCAGAAAATATCGCCCCACCAACACTACCAGAGCCAGGATTAATAATGACTCTAGCAAGGCCAGACCGACTTCCGCCCCTATACTCAATTCAGGCATAGCCAGTAAAGGCACTAGTGCTAACAAGGGTACGACTGCCAGATCCTGAAGCAGCAATATGGAGATGGAGGTACGTCCGTAAGTGGAGGTCAACAAACGTTGTGAAGAGAGAAGTTGCAAGACAAAGGCGGTTGAGGAAAGGGCCAGTGCCGGTCCCACTAAAATCGCTGTGGGTAGCGATAAGCCAAACACAAAATGACTTATAAGGCTTAACGTGATTCCGGTTAAAAGGACCTGGAGCGTTCCTAGACCAAACACCAAACGTCGCATCTGCCATAGACGTGTGGGTTTCAGCTCCATGCCGATGACAAAAAGCAAAAACACGACGCCAATTTCAGCAAGATGGCTGATCTCACTAACCTTACTGACCAGCTCCAGTCCGAAAGGACCTACCAGTGCCCCTGCTATGAGAAATCCGGGCACAGCACCAAGCCGGGCTGCTTGCGATAACGGAACAGCAATCACCGCAGCAATCAGCAAATAAATAATATCGAGAAGATAAGTCGCAATCATAATGCTAGTTTTCTATGTATCTATAGGGTACCAACATCTTACCACAAGAGTATTTCAGAGAGTGTTCTAAGATGCCAATGACTTACTATGGGTGTTCTGTTTGTCATTTTTCGACGTATAACTAAGAGGGTTTAATATATAGATAATACTCAACAATCTGGTTCAGAGAGCAAAATTCTCTAATATGAGAAACAATTGCTCTCTGACACGGTTTATTTAGGAGTCGTCTAGAGAGTTTCAATCCACTGGTTCATCGTGTCTATATGCTTATATAGTACATCCAGATGTCCACCGGATAATACCTCGTATCTGTTCTTACTATTGTCGGGTAAGTTCTCGTACATATCATTGTGTGAATAGATATGCGTCAGTCGATCATTCTCACCCGATAGGATAAAGATGGGTGTTTTAATCTTCGCAGATATAAGTAGTGAGTCGGGATATTCATTGACATGGTAATGCGTACAATAATATTCGGCAGATGCATAAATAGTATATCGCCGGCCTTCATTCATCTCATTGAAGTTTGCGTACTTCTTACCTTTTCCTTGCTCCTGCATGGCACAAGCCTTATCGGCACTATCTTCGGTGGCCATACGCAGCTTGCCGGCATTATTCGGATCATGACCCGGTGCGACCGAGATCAAGCCCACTACTTTAGGTGATACCTTACCGGAGCCATACTGCAGGATAGCCATGCCACCCATACTGTGACCGATTACGACGACTTTACTGGCACCCAGTTGCTCTATGGCACTGTCAATAATCTCCATGCCCTGGGTACGCGTGCCTTTATAATTGAGTTCAGACCATGGCATCACAGGGGCGATTACCGAATAGCCTTGTGCCCTGATTTTGGCGATAAACTGGTCATTATGATGCAAGCCCGGATTTCCCCGCTTGCCATGTAGGAAGACAATGCCTATATCCTTCTGCTGTTCTTTTACGGCATAAACCCAGCCAGGAGTAGAATATTTCGATGCTGCAACAAGATCGACACTGGTGTAGGGATTACTTGCACAGCCATTTAAAAACAGGGTAACGACAGAAGTGATTAATATGGATAATATTTTCATATGTTTTGAGTCCTTCAAAGCGAATAATTATTAATATTTTATCTGTTCGGATAAGGCAGTACTTTATTTGACAGCAGCGCGTCATTGACACAATACCACAATCTTCTATTCTGACAAGGTGACTGGTTTTGTTTTCAAGGAGGAAGCACTATGTCCAAGGCTAGGAAAAGTCTGATTTCTGTTAATGAAACATCTTATTATCACTGTATATCACGTTGCGTACTCAAAGCGCTTCGTGGTGTATTTTTAGTTTGAATACGCGTATCAACTCTTGTTGTTTGTGACAAAGAATACCAGGGTCAGAGAGTAATCTTATTTTGAATTCGAAACATTGACCTCTAATCCGGTTAGATCGGAACAAAGTAGTCGCTTTATGTGGGATGAAATATTGAGTGGTTTCTGTCCTGGGTTATTTGTTTTTCTTTTTACTATTTTGTGTTTGATTTTCACCCAATATTTTCAGTGCGCCATGGTCCGTAAGCCTTTTTCCCTTATAGCTAGCAAACAGCAATACCAGTGCCAGAGTAAAGAAATGCAGCTCAGGAAACTTAAGCACTATATTCCGTAAAAATTCATTACCCAGGATCGGAATACATAGTGATGCAATGAATATGGTATTGAATAGTCTTATCAGGGCGGCTTCTGCATTGGTTCTGGCCATATAGCTGTAAAACAGATCGACCAGAATCGCCAAAATGATGGTGGGCAGCAAAACCATAAATCCGGGTGGACTAAGGGAAAAATAGTCCATAACAGAAACACTCAGAACGGTACTCAATATAATAAAGATAAATATAATAGCCAGTCTTGGCGAACGCTTCAGAGTATCAGGCAGTAGCATTCGTACCGACAAGGCAACGACTACCACCATGCCAGCGACAGCAAAGGTCATACCCAAATCTGCAGAGACCATCGCCAGTCCCAATAATGTTACTGAGAAAATCCCATAGGGAACAAGGCCGATGATGTTACGCATAAAAACTGTCAGCATTACGCACAATGGTAATATCAGTAGATAACCCAGTGCTGACTGGGTGTCGGTATCCAGTCTTTGTAGATCCAGAATATTGTGGAGTTCTTGTTGTGTGCTATCTCTGCTAAGGTCTAGCATGTCTAGATCTTCGACTACATAAAATATTTCAGACACAAGTGAGGCATCTTTCGCTTTGAAGATACGGGGGTTATCATACGTAAATCCCACGTAGTTTCCTGGCAGCCCAGAATCGAAACCCTTATCAGGATCATAGGGTAACCAATATCTTTGTTCGTCATACAATTCAACCCAAAAATATGGAGACGTTTGACTGGCTTCTTCCAGAATAAATCCTGTGACCAGCCTGGCAGGAATATTCTGTTGGCGGAGCAGTGCAATGAATAATCTGGCTCGACCCAATATTGTTGCCCTGTTGTCGTGCATAACATTAACCATATCATCATAACGCTGTGCAGTGTCTTTTGGGATTTGCACCATATAGTCAAAGATCCTGGATACCATCTCCCGTTTTTTGTCTACCCCATGCAGTAGACCCGTATTAATCCCGGACAGTGCGGGTAATAGCCTTTGCGCCTCAACCGTTTGATGCAGGTATTTCAGACGCAAGCCTGCTGTTAATCTGGAAGATTTGGTTTTGATACGCACCGGCTCGGGACTTAACTGAAAATGGTATTCACTGGTAAAGCTGGCACGGCCGGGTTTAACAGCTCGGGCGCGTATAACACCCTTGGGCTGATTCCTGGGCGAAAGGATGCTGAAGCCCGGATGAGTAAAGCGCTGGGAAATGGATTTATAGTAGCGGCCGGCATTTGGTTTGGGAATAGTAATAACGGCATCATGTTGATTTACAAATTCTGCAGACAGGGTAAGCTTCCACACTGTATCCCCATTGCTGATATGCTCCGGAACCAGATGCAGGAGTCGGTATCCCAGCACTGATATACCTAATAGCAAGAAGGAACCAATTAATGCAGTGGTTGTCAATTTAACAGGCTTAGGATATCCAGAACGGTTCAATATTCAGGTGCCTAATTTATTGTTTTCCATAATTATTTAACAGTATAGGCAAGAGGTTATCAGATGAACACCAAGGTTATACGCTTTCTGTCCATATCCTGCTTGCTGTGGCTCTCCTTGGGCACGGCTCTGGCGCAGCAGCTCCGTATAGGTTGGGTCGAGGCCGTGCACATCAATGATACAGACTATCCTGTTATTGCCAAGATCGACACCGGGGCAGATAACTCATCGATAAATGCCCGGAATATCAAAATCGTCCAGTACAACGGTATGCGCTGGGCTCAATTCGATATTACCAATCGGGATAACCGACAGTTGAGAATCGAACGGCCCATCGTACGGGTAACCCGTATTAAGACCAAGGATGGCGGTGTACAAAATCGAAATGTAGTAGAGATGGAAATATGCATGTCCACGATAAAGAAAAAGATCGAGGTCAATCTGGTTGACCGCAGCCACTTCAAATATCAGATGCTGATTGGCAGAAGCTTTCTCAATCCTGATTTTATTGTGGACTCCAGTGCCGAGTTTCTTTACCAGCCTGACTGTATAAAGAGTTAAGGGCTATGAGGTTAGGTCTTGCCTGGTAAATAGTATGGATACACGGATCACGAGTACACCCAGTACTTGATTTCCAAAACTGGAAAACACATCAATAGAATTAAACGATTTTAGTTATATTATGATGTTATGTGGTCATCAGCGCTCAGGTCTTGCCTTTTGCTAGTCTGTGGTGAATGGCAAAACGTAGGAGCTGCCACCGTCACTCATTTAACGCCGATCGACTACTTTTGTTAAGTATTTTTAGCAACGCCCATCAGTACTGGCATAGCCCCCTCGCTGCTTTCAAGTGAAAACGCTCTTGTTATTGTCGCGTCACCAAAACCAGCGCATGAAAATGCCGTTTTAATCATCGCCTCAGTGAGCCCGAAGTCTGAATCTGCATCTGTTTTTAGCCAGTCCCACTTTACAAAAATACCACCGGGTTTTAATAGGATCAATGTGCCTTCATAATTTGGCATAAAAGAACATATAGATGAAGCCACTATCAAGTCGAATTTCGAATGAAGGGATACATTTGGCTTTAGAATTTTACAGGTTTATGGCTATGTGGATGACCCTTTCTTTCATTTAAACGATTTCGCAAACCTGATTGGTAACTCTTATACTATGCCGCTATTGCAACATAGATTCATCTCTTGCCAGTATCACCCATATCATTCGTGCCAATTTGTTCGCCAGCGCTACTATCAACACAGGCTTGGGTTTTTTTGGCAACATATTCTTTGCCCATTCATTCCAGCGTGAAGGTGTTT
>JAOUJT010000019.1 GCA_029883105.1 Gammaproteobacteria bacterium | reverse complement strand
AGAGTTGGTGTACTGCACCAGGAAGTCACGGTCATACAGACCGGTCTTGATCAGTTCATGAATAATGGCCAGTAACATGGCACCGTCGGTACCGGTCTTGATCGGTACCCACTCATCGGCAATGGCCGAGTAGCCGGTACGTACCGGATTGACGGAGATGAAACGACCTCCGTTACGCTTGAAGTGTGACAGTTCTACCTTCATAGGGTTGGAGTGATGGTCTTCTGCGGTACCGAACATAATGAACAGCTTGGCACGGTCCAGATCCGGACCACCGAATTCCCAGAAGGAACCACCGATGGTGTAGATCATGCCGGTGGCCAGGTTTACCGAGCAGAAACCGCCGTGGGCAGCATAGTTCGGTGTACCGAAGTTCTTTGCGAACAGACCGGTGAGGGCCTGCATCTGGTCACGACCGGTAAAGAGGGCGAATTTTTTCGGGTCGGTAGCACGAATATGACGCAGGCGTTCTTCCATTACATCGAAGGCTTCGTCCCAGGAGATCTCCTCGAACTCGTTCAGACCACGATCAGAACCGGCCTTACGACGCAGCGGCTTGGTCAGACGCGCTGGAGAGTACTGTTTCATGATACCGGAAGAACCCTTGGCACAGAGCACACCCTTGTTCAGGGGATGATCCGGGTTTCCTTCGATGTATCGGACTTCACCATTTCGCAGGTGAACCTTGATGCCACAACGACACGCGCACATATAACAGGTCGTATTTTTGACCTCTACGCGATCTTCGGCATCAACTGCGGCAGTATTTTGCGGCATAGTAGCTGGACCCTAGGTTGAAAAATTGGAGCTATTCTATTTGCGAATATAAGAATTTGCTAATAAATGAAATTATGCACATCATAAATAGTATTAATCATGTTGGCTTGCTAATAATTTTAACTTATGTCCCTGACGGAATTATGGATATATCGATTCATAAAGATACCTATATATAGCAGGCCCCAAGCTATACGAGAAAGGATTTGCATGTTTTTAACAACATGTCGAATGATCTATATCAATCCCTACTAATATAGCGGTTGTTTGGCCCATTTTACCGCGTTATAGTCCGACGATGGACAATCAACTCATCGATGCATACGGCAGATCTATAGAATATCTGCGCCTTTCGGTCACCGACCAGTGTGATCTGCGTTGTTTCTACTGCATGCCCAAGGGCTTTAAGGATTATCAAGAACCGGAGCACTGGCTCAGCTTCGACGAGATCGAACGGGTGATGCGTATCTTTGGCGAGTTGGGCACGAAACGTATACGTCTCACGGGTGGTGAACCACTGGTGCGCAAACAGCTGCCTCAGCTGGCCTCACGCCTGGCCGCCCTGCCTGGCATCGAAGACCTCTCTCTCTCTACCAATGCCACCCGTCTGTCGAAACACGCGGTAACCCTGAAACAGGCGGGCATCTCCCGCATCAATGTCAGCCTCGATACCCTCAAGCCCGAGCGCTTTACGGAGATCACCTCCGGCAAACTGGACAAGGTGCTGGCCGGACTAATGGCGGCCAAGGCCGCCGGACTGTATCCCATCAAAATCAACATGGTGGTGATGAAGGGTATCAACGATGACGAGGTGGAAGATATCGTCGCCTTCTGTATAGAACATGGCTTCACCCTGCGCTTTATCGAGACGATGCCGGTGGGTGATACCGGACGTAATGCCGCCGATCTATTTGTGGATCTCAAGGAGATCAAACAGCGCCTGGAACAACGTTTTGAACTGGTGCCTGGCATGATGCCCGGTGGCGGTCCTGCTCGTTACAGTCGTGTGGCCGGCAGTGATATCAACATCGGTTTCATCACCCCCATGTCACAACATTTTTGTGACACCTGCAATCGTGTACGACTGTCTGTGGATGGCACCTTGTATATGTGCCTGGGCCAGGAACATAAGTTTGAGCTACGCCCACTATTGCGTGCAGGCATTAGCGACGAAGAACTGAAGACTGCCATTCGTCATGCCATCAACCTGAAACCCGAACGTCATGAGTTCAATGAAAAACCCGAACAGGTGATCCGCTTTATGTCGATGACAGGAGGCTGACCAGAACAAATATTCGCACAAAAAAAAGCACGACAATAGCCGTGCTTTTTTGGTCTGCTAGGCAACAGCTTATAGCTTAAGACCCTTGATATCCGCTTCAGTAACGTAACCCATTACATCATTCATCATGAAATCCAATTGCATCTTAAAGACACGTTTGGCTTCTGCATCCTTATTGGCCCACTTGAACCAAATTGGAATCGACTTGCGACGGAATTCTGCAACATCTTCTGCCCCCAGACGAGAGACGATAGAACCGGCCTTCTTAAACTTCTCCATCGCCACAACATTCGCCTTCTGAATAGAAACGTAATGATGCATAGAGAAGATCGATACCTGTTCTTCCATAAAAAACTGCATTTTTGCAGACAGCTTATTCCAAGCTCGGAGATTTACGGTCAGGTCATACAGATCCACAGGCTGGTAGGTAGACATCATGCCCGCTGGACCAAACAGGATGTACTTGGTTACCTGATGGAAGCCCAGATCGTAGTTCACCGCGGGGCCTACATAGTCGGCCGCGTCGATGGTGCCTTTTTCCAGAGCAGGGAAGATGTCAGAACCAGGCAGTGCAACAGTGCTGGCACCAAAGGCCTGGAATACTTCTGCAACCATACCACCCGGCACACGTAATTTCAGCCCCTTAAAGTCGGCGACACTATTTACCGGGGTCTTGGAGTGGATGATGTTGGCATCGTGCTGGATAGGACCAACATAGAACAGGCCTCGCTTTTTATAGATTTCACGGGCCATTTCCAACATCCCCAGGCCATAGAACATGGTGTCCCACTGTGCAGGCTGGTCTGGACCCATAGGATAGGATGATAAGAATACCGTAGCAGGCATTTTTCCCGCCCAGTACAGGGTTGGCTGATTCATTCCCTGCAGTACACCCGAACGTACGGCATCAAATAACGAGTTGTTGTCGGCGGCAACAGACTTGGCAGAGAATGATTTGACTGTTAATTCACCACCAGATTTTTCTTTCAGACTGTCACACCACTCTTTAAACAATGTGTAACCTGTAGTACCGGCATCCCATGAAGACTGGACCTTCCAGGTATGGCCCTTTGCAGCTTCTGCATTACCGATATAAGGTGCACCAATAATCGCTGCACCACTGGCCGCAGCTGCGGTTTTTATAAAATTACGTCGATTAGTATTTGTAGTCATTATTATATCCAAAGCACTAAAAATGAACCACAACCATAATACAATCTCTTCACTGAGTCTTATTATTTTTGTATCAGATATAGAAAATATTACTTGTCAAACATTAATTGTCGCAACGTAGAAAAAATATTCAAAAAAAAGCGGAATAGAAAGTCTATTCCGCTAAGTGGAGGAGGGTTGCTTACAACTCTCTCAATAAATAATGACTTTATTTATTCTCTGTGCTGGAAGATGCGCTGTTCTTCACCTCTTCATACCACAAATCATGATGCTGCTTGGCCCATTCTACGTCCACCTGACCGGTAGTCATTGCTTCCAATGAACCCTCACTACCTGCAGTACCGATATATATATGGCCAAACGCCACCGCTACCCAGATCAGGGCCAGGGTAGAATGCAGAATGTTGGCAGACTGCATGGTAAAGTGTGACCAACCCAGATTGGGGAAGTCCATCACCAGACCGGAGAGACAGACCAGTATCCCGGCGCTGGCAATAATCCAGAACCAGATCTTTTCACCCGCATTCATACGTCCGGCACTGGCATGTTCATGCGGCGGCTTACCTAACACACCGGCCTTATGCCTGAACCACTCGATGTCCACCTTATCGATGATGTTATGCTTAAACCATGCGCTAAGCAGGATAACGATGGCGATAAAGAACACCGGTCCCAGGTAATTGTGCAGGATCTTGGCTAAATCTGCGTACCACGCAAAACCTTCAGCCCCCAACAACGGAATCAATACCGCCTTACCATAAAGCAAGCTTAATCCTGTTATCCCTAAAATGATAAACAGGCTGGCCACGGTCCAGTGCAGAATACGTTCGTTCTTGGTCCAGCGTTCTACTGTCTGCCCGGCGCGACCGTTATCGATCTTCACCTGACCATGCTTAAAGTAGAAAAAGGCTATGGCTGCCAGTGAGACAAATAATCCTATCGCACCCAATGTGGCAACCGGCCCATTGCGTAACAGGCGCCAGTTTTGTCCGGCACTATTGATCAGCACCCCACTGACATCTTTATTCGCGGTATACCCTTCACTACCTTCACGCACACTACGCCAGAAATTCGAGCGTGGATTCTCATTTTTCCAGGTCGCACCATCAGCCTGCGCTGTGGCACTCATTCCCTGATATATGTATCCCGACATCGGTAACACTAATACCGCCAGCAACATCAGCACAAATGACCATGCCATGGCCTTTTTGCGCCGAACCAACCGGCCTTGTTGATTACTCTCTACATTGCTCATCGCAACCTCCAGCTCAGCGATCCATCTGCACCGCTTGCAAACGTTTTAGCAAGCGTTGTTGATGTTCGCTGGTCTTTGATACAGCCACCAGGGGATCGGTAGGACCTTTATAAGTACCCGGACTATGTATGGTAAAACCAACACCTTCATAGCAAGCACTTACGGATACCGACAGCACCAGTACGGGGATTAACAGGTTCAGTTTTTTGAACATTGTCTTTATCCTTTTTATAAAGCGGCCGCGATGCCAGATTAAATCAGGCACCGCAACCTTCGCTTATCAGGATTTGCCGTAGGCTTTATCCCAACCCCAGGTCTGTGGACGACCACTACGCTTTAGCACACGCTCACGGTAGATGTCAGACACCACATCGCCGTCACCGGCCAACAACGCCTTGGTGGAACACATCTCGGCGCACAGCGGTAACTTGCCTTCTGCGATACGGTTGCGACCGTATTTTTCCAGCTCTTCCTCGGAATTGTCTTCCTCGGGGCCACCGGCACAGAAGGTACATTTGTCCATCTTGCCGCGCGCACCAAAGGACGATTCCTGCGGATACTGGGGAGCACCGAAGGGACAGGCATAGAGGCAGTAACCACAACCAATACACTTGTCTTTGTCGTGCAGGACGATGCCATCATCGGTGGTGTAAAACACATCGGTCGGACACACCGCCATACAGGGTGCGTCGGTACAGTGCATACACGCCACAGAGATAGATTTCTCACCCGGCTCACCATCGTTCAGTGTTACCACTCGACGACGATTTACACCCCAGGGCACTTCGTGTTCATTTTTACATGCGGTCACACAGCCGTTGCACTCGATACAGCGCTCTGCGTCACATAAGAACTTCATACGAGCCATTATGTTGTCTCCTTATTAGTCTGCATCAAGCTTTTACGATACGGCACAGAGAGGCTTTGGTTTCCTGCATCTGCGTGACCGAATCATAACCATAGGTAAAGACCGTATTGGCCGCTTCACCCACCACATAGGGCTGTGTGCCCTCTGGATACTTGTCACGCAGGCTCTTGCCCTGGAATTCACCACCAAAATGGAAGGGAGTAAATACCACACCAGCTTTAACACGACGGGTAACCATCGCCTTAACCCGAATGCGACCACCTTCAGGCCCTTCCACCCAGACATCGTCGCCGTCACGAATGCTGTTGTTGTTGGCATCTACAGGATTCATCTCTACGAACATCTCCTGTTGCAGTTCTGCCAACCAGGGGTTGGAACGCGTCTCCTCACCACCCCCTTCGTATTCCACCAGACGACCGCTGGTATGGATCAGTGGGAAGTCCTTGGAGTAGTCCTTGGCCTGTATAGAGGCGTAACGGGTAGGCAGACGATAATGCGACTTGCGATCCTCGTAGGTAGGATATTTGTCCACCAGATCACGGCGATTGGTGTACAGCGCTTCACGATGCACAGGCACCGGATCCGGGAACTGCCAAACCACGGTACGGGCCTTGGCATTACCAAACGGTGCACAACCGTGTTTGATGGCCACACGCTGGATGCCACCGGATACATCGGTCTTCCAGTTTTTGCCTTCCGCGGCCTTCTTTTCTGCCGCAGTGAGATCATTCCACCAACCCAGCTTCTTCAGCATGTCGGCAGAGAATTCAGGATAACCGTCCTTGATCTCAGCACCCTTACTGTAGGAGCCATCGGCCAGCAGGCTGACACCCTTGTGTTCCACACCGAAACGGGCACGGAAGTTCAAACCACCTTCGGCAACGGTTTTACTGGTGTCATACAGTATTGGCGTACCGGGATGTTTGTCTTCTGGATTACCCCAACAAGGCCATGGCAGACCATAGTATTCACCATTGATTGGACCACCTTCGGCCTTCAATGACGTGGTGTTAAAGGTATGCCAGTTCTTCTGGTGTTCCTTCAAACGCTCAGGGGATTGACCGGTATAACCGATGGTCCACATACCCTTGTTGAACTCACGAGTGATATCTTCGATATAGGGTTCTTCACCATTCACCTTAATGTTCTTGAACAGTTGCTGGTCGAAGCCAAGCTTCTTGGCAAACTTATACATTATGTTGTGGTCAGGCAGCGATTCGAATAGTGGATCGAAGATCTTGTCACGCCATTGCAATGAGCGATTGGACGCCGTTACAGAACCGTAGGTTTCGAACTGCGTCGCCGCAGGCAACAGATAGACACCATCTTTACGATCAGACATAACGGCAGAAACGGTAGGATAGGGATCGATAACAACCATCATATCCAGCTTTTCCATCGCCTCTTTCATTTCAGGACCACGGGTCTGGGAGTTGGGAGCGTGTCCCCACAACACCATGGCGCGAACATTGTCACGTTGGGCAATGTTGTCTTTATTCTCCAGAACACCATCGATCCAACGGGAGACCGGGATACCTTTGGTGTTCATGGGTGAAACAGGATTGCCCTTGGCCTTTTCATAGCTGCCCTGATCAAAGCGGGATTTAACCCAGTTAACATCCAGATCCCAAACGCCGGACCAATGCTTCCAGGCACCGCCTGACAGACCGTAGTAACCAGGCAGTGAGTGCGACAGTACGCACATGTCGGTGGCACCCTGAACGTTATCATGACCACGGAAGATGTTAGTACCACCACCCTCTACGCCCATGTTGCCCAGCACCAGCTGGAAGGTACAGTAGGCACGAGTGTTGTTGTTACCGATGGTGTGCTGGGTACCACCCATACACCAGATGAAGGTACCAGGACGGTTCTTCGCCATCATCTCCGCAGCGGCACGCACATCGGCTTCGGCGATACCGGTAACACGCTCAACCTCTTTCGGTGTCCACTTGGCCACTTCCTTACGAACTTCATCCACACCGTATACACGTTGCTTGATGAACTTCTTGTCTTCCCACTTGTTCTTGAATATGTGCCAGATCATGCCCCAGATAATGGCGACATCCGAACCGGGACGGATAGGCAGATGCAGATCTGAGTGGGCTGCGGTACGGGTGTAACGAGGATCGATGCAGACGATCTGTGCACCGGACTCCTTCGCCCGCATGATGTGTTGTACCGCAACCGGATGTGCTTCGGCAGGGTTGGAGCCAATCAGCAATATAGACTTGGCATTGTGGATGTCGTTAAAGGAGTTGGTCATCGCACCGTAACCCCAGGTATTGGCAACCCCGGCGACTGTGGTGGAGTGACAAATTCGTGCCTGGTGGTCAACGTTGTTGGTACCCCAGAGAGCAGCAAACTTACGGAACAGGTAGGCCTGTTCGTTGCCAAACTTGGCTGAACCCAACCAGTAAACCGAATCGGGACCGGACTGCTCACGGATGGAGAGCATCTTGTCGCCGATCTCGTTGATCGCCTGTTCCCAGGAGACCCGCTTCCACTTGCCGTTTTCCAGCTTGGTGGGGTATTTCAGGCGGCGTTCACCATGGCCATGCTCTCGCACCGAGGCACCCTTGGCGCAATGTGCACCCAGATTAAGGGGTGATCGAAGGCGGGCTCCTGTCCGGTCCAGACACCATTTTCCACTTCGGCGTAGATACCACAGCCGACGGAACAGTGGGTGCAGACACTCCGAATGATCTCGGCCTTGCCACCTGCTGTGGATGCGGCCTGGGCCTTCTTCATCATCCCCGGGGTAAGCATACTACCTAGTGCAGTACCACCCGCGGCGATACCGGAGGTTCTCAGAAAGGCACGACGACTGATACCGTTACCGGTTTGTTCAACAGTCGCTGCTGCGCCCTGAGGCAATTTCTTTTTCAATTTCATCTGCTAGCTCCTCAGTGTCGCAATCATTACGAACGAGCGGACTTGTAATAATCACGAACATGCTGGGTTTCGTGATATCCCTGGTTACCGGTTTTTTTTGCCTCAACGGGCGTGACTACGCTCGCTGTTGCCTCACCAGTCGCCATCCCCAACGCAACGGCACCACCCACGGCGGCTGCGTCTTTCAAGAACTCGCGTCTTTCAAGTCTCTTTTTTTCTGCCATTTTCTGACTCTCCTCACCCGTTCGAAAAATTTACCCTGGCTCTGATTAAAGCCATCTCGTCATGTCATCATTGAGAAGTAGCTCTCCTCAACATCCATAAATTGCTTGCCCAGCTGACCCACAGAACGATAAAAACGGGCCGCTTTGGCAACCATCAACTCATCCATAAAGCGTCCCATCCAGGAGGCGATATGTTGTTGAAAAAATTCCTTTTGCTGTTCATAGGCAATGCCGTCTTGCAACATCATCGCCATCACTTCGAACAGGGCCGCTGCATGATCTTCCGGTTCGTGCACCGACGCTTCCCGTTCATAACCCATGGCCTGTAGATCCTGGCGTAACTTGGCCAAGGGTTTTTCCATTAAGAATCCGGTTAAATACCAGGAGGCAAATGGCACCAACTCACCTCTGCCCAGACCGATGAACAGCTGGTAATACTCATCCTCAAGGGATTCCCTGTCTGTCATCTCTGATGCCAACCTGATCTCTGCCCAGGCCTTAACCATGGGTGAGGCATCATCTGCTTGCGCCTCGATCTGTTGCAACAGGCCTAGTAACTGTTCATTCGGCTCGGCTCTGAGCATTTGCGCCAGCAACATATACAGCTGTATGCGCAGAGCCTGTTCTTCTTCCTGTTGAGCAAGATCCATGGCTGGATTTGCCTCCGACACCAAACAGGTTTCCTCTTCGTTTGATTGTTCTAATGCCTTACTCATTCTCAATTACCCTTATATGCAGTTAACGAGCCAGTCGGTTCGGGAATTAAATGGAAAATAGGGAGTAATACTCCAAACGTTGCGGGAACAATTTCCCTGCGCGCTGTGCGGGTGGACATTTTGTCGCGAGTCATTTTGTCCACGGTTACTTTGTCTCATCCCTTGCCCTCCAGCTCATTGCTGAACATGTCTCTCACCCGGCAGTCCTCACACATCAGTAAGCGACGCTGCTGCTCCTCACTCTGAAACATGTGATGCCCGTTTAGCTTGCTCTGTATGACCTTAATGGCACTCTGGGTGGCAAATGGTTTGCCACAGGCGGTACAGCAAAAGGGCTCTTCTTCGTGCAAGGTCCGCTTTGATTGCGCCCAGTCACTTTTGTAGACATAGCGCGACTCCAGATGTATGGCACGTTCGGGGCAGGCCTTACTGCACATGCCACACTGAACACAAGATGATTCACTGAAGTTGAGCTTGGGTAGCTCATTGCCATCGGACAGTGCCTCGGCAGGACACACGGAGACACAGGCCATGCACAGGGTACACTTGTCTATATTGACGTTTACCTGGCCAAACGGAGCGCCTGCGGGTAGTGCCACCATCTCCTGTTGTGCCGGAGCGTGTTCATAGAGGTGATCAATGGCACTGCGTAAGGTATAGCGCTTCTCATCCAGCAACATGAATGAAGCGATAGGCAGTGCGTTTTTGCCATCAGTAAATTCGTCTGGATGGCCAAGTGAATCACTGCCCTTACTACTGTCCAACAGGACGATGCGATTTGCGTCATAGCCCATGCCGACTAACAAGGCGCGGGCATATTCCATCTGTTGTTGCAGGATATCCTTTACCTTGTCCTGTCCCGGATGCAGCAGGATCACCACCTGCTGCGCCGCAAAGGCCAAACTGGCCAGCCACATATCCATCCCCACGGAACCGGCCTCTTCCACCACAAACGGCAGCACATGTTCACCCAGTAGTGGAAGCTGTTGCGCCAGCCACTCTTCGCCTGACTCACCGTCGTGGATCAACAAGGTGGCATCGGTGCCATTTACTTCTTTGTAGGCCTGTAACATGCGCCGTACACGGTTCAGGGTGTCATTCAGTCTTGGATAGGCGTAACGAATCGCACCGGTCGGACAGACCGTGGCACAGGTACCACCACCCTGACAGAGAAAGGGATCGACACTGATCTTTTCCGCCAGGGAGGTGATGGCCTCTGCCGGACAGGCATCCAGACAACGACGACAGGCCTCGATGCCACGACGGCTATGGGCACAGAGGTTTTCGCTGTACTCAAAAAACTTGGGTTTTTCAAACTCCCCCTGTAGATCGGCAATCTGTTGCAGTGCTGCCTGAATCTCCACTTCACCTTTAGGTGCAAAGTAACCGAAGGCTTGCATCTCACGCTGCCAGTGAGGCGGGTTGGAGAGATCCAGGATCAGGTCAAAACTTTCGCTCTTATCAGCCTTTAACAAGGCCAGATTCACTTCCCCCTTTTCTGACGTCACAAAGGCCTTAAAGTCGCCCAGATGACCATCCAGCTTACTCACCATCGGCGTGTGTATGCAGTTGAGTGTGCCGAGTTTTGTTTTCAGTGTTTCGAAAGTGTCTGGCTCAGCAATGATAAGAACACTGCCTTTGGATTGGTAACTCACCAGTGACGTGGCCTGAACCTCAATCTCCTGCATCGCCCGCACAGCCGCAAGCCGTGCCTGTCCGTTACTGCCGGTGGACTGTTCTAGTAATGAAATAATTTGACTCATCTATTTATCCTGTTCGCTACTGTCTTTGTATGTATGTGCTATGCATCGTCAATGTCTGCATCATCGAAATCTGAATCCACCTCAGATTTATCAACGGCCTTGTGGGTTTCCTCTTCTATCTGTGCATCGTTTCGGGTCTGCTCTTGCGCCAGTCTTTTTTCCTCTTCCGACTTTTGTCGCTTTTCTTTCTCCCGTTCTTCGTCCAGCTTCGCCATGCGTTTCATGTCATGGGTGACGATGTCACCCAGCGCTTCAAAGTTGGTATAGTCCTCGGCATAGTCATCCAGACCATCCACCAGATTAAATGTCGGCAAGTGAAACATCTTGCGCAAAGCCGCCTTGCGTACCGCCTCACTCACCTTGGCGGAGAGAAAACCGCTGTAATCACTGGAGTCAGTTAATGTCTCCAGTGATGGCATATCCTCATCACTTAACTGATTGAGTGCTTCATGTTGCTTGCTTTGATCAAAATCGGTATTCGGTTCTTCTTCTGCAGTCGGTAACTGTTTCTCAACCCGCTCCTGTTGTTTCATTCGCGACCAGCGACTGGCAAACCCCTCCTTGCTCATTGCAGCATCCCTCCGGAACCCTCTGCGGGAGCATCTTCCTTCCAGTTGGTCAGTTTGCGTTTCTTCTTCTTTTGCGGGAAATAGTGTTGCAAGACGTACCCCTCCAACCACTGATACAGTTCCGCTGGCATCGGCACGGTATACACCTCGTCGTCTGATTCATGATAGGCAGCGGCCTCGTCATAACTGGCGGACACCAGTACAGGCTGCATAATGTTATCCACATCATCCTGGCGACAAACAATAAAGATACGCGGGTTGTCTGAAAGCAGGTTGTAGTAGTAACTCTCACACTCATCTTTATATAAAGAGATGCTATAACCGGGATAAAGTATTTGTTCACTGTGTTCATCAGCGTGAATGATCTCGCTCTCGCTACCATCCTCTGCCGTGCGTTCCCCTATCACCACGCCGATGGCGGACCATTGAACGGTCTCCCATATATTGTTGGTAACGATGGCCTTCTTCATCACAATGGAAAGAGCAAAGGATTCAGCTAGCGTTTCTTGCAACATGGTTTTCTCACTTAAGTGATCATTCACCCTTCCTTTAGAGCAATTTACATACCAGAAGAAAAAACACCGCAATAGTTCTATAAAATGACACTCGCCCCTGGTCAAAATGTCTCACTCGCAATTGCATGTGCCGCCTATTGACGCAACCACTTTGCTTTATATGAGGTGAAACAGCCGGATTCGCTCATCAACAAAACAGGTACGCTTCTTGCAAAACCCTCCATATGAATACAAATAGAAGCGTGTATCAATGACGGCAAAACATCCTGCATTAATCGATAAATTTGGCCGCGAGATTAATTATGCTCGCATCTCTATTACTGATCGTTGTGACTTTCGTTGCGTCTATTGCATGAGCGAAAACATGACATTCGAACCCAGAAGTGAATTGCTTAGCCTGGAAGAGATCCTGCAAATAGGTAGTAGTCTGTCTGAGCTCGGGGTGCGCAAGCTACGCATTACCGGCGGTGAGCCCCTGGTACGCAAGAATGTGATGTGGTTGTTTGAACGACTGGGAAAATTACCGAACATTCGCGACCTTACCATTACCACCAATGGCAGCCAGTTATCGAAGATGGCCAGGGCTCTGGCCGAGAGTGGGGTGACACGAATCAATGTCAGTCTCGATAGCCTACAGGCTGATCGCTTTAAAGCCATTACACGTATCGGTGATCTGGGCAAGGTTCTGGATGGCATACATGCTGCGGTAGAAGCCGGATTTAAACGGGTAAAGATCAACGCCGTAATCATGAAGGGGCGTAATGATGATGAGATTACCGACCTCGTTGAGTTCTCCCGCAATAGCGGTGTCGATGTCTGCTTCATAGAAGAGATGCCTCTGGGCAACACCTCCAACCATGATCGCCGTGAGGCCTACTGTTCCAGTGATGAGGTCCGTCGTAACATTGAAGTGCAATACCCACTCATCGCGACCACCGTGAATACCGGCGGTCCATCACGTTACTATCGTATGGCCGACAGCGAGTCACGTATCGGTTTTATCTCACCACATAGTCATAACTTCTGTGAAAGCTGTAACCGTGTGCGCATTACCGCCAAAGGCTTGATGCTGTTATGTCTGGGTCAGGAACACTCGGTGGATCTACGTCAGGTGATGCGTGAGAGTAATAATGATCCCCTGGCACTGGCTGCGGCCATACAACGTGGTATCGAGATAAAACCCAAGGGCCACGATTTTAATCTCAATGAACAACCCATCATCATGCGTCACATGAGTGTGACCGGCGGCTAACAGGGGAACCCTATGTCTACAATGCCACAAACCATGACTCGCCCGGACACTATCGAGCTGAGCCATGCCGGACTCGACGCCACCCAGGTACAGACCGCCACCAATGAGTATGGCGAAGCGGTGTCGGTGAATGTCTCCAGTGAGCACCCCCTAACCTTATATATAGACAAGCGTGAAATCGTTACCCTCATGACCCTGGGGACACAGCCAGAGGCACTGACCCTGGGCTACATACGCAATCAGGGGTTCATCGACCATGTAGAGCAGATCAAATCGCTACAGGTGGACTGGGAAACCAACTCCGTTGCCGTCATCACCCATCATGGTATCGACAACATCAGTGACAAATTAGAAAAACGTACGGTCACCACCGGCTGTGGCCAAGGCACCATGTTTGGCAACATGATGGACAAACTGCACGAGATCAAACTGCCAGCATTACCACTGAAGCAATCACAGATCTATCAACTATTGAGCAACCTAAATGCCGACAATGCCGTGTATAAGAGTGCCGGTGCGGTACATGGCTGCGCCCTTTGCGAAGGCACCGAGCGGCAATATTTTATCGAAGATGTGGGCAGGCATAACGCCGTCGACGCCATTGCCGGTCTGATGTGGCTGGATGGGGTTAAAGGCGATAACAAGATCTTTTACACCACCGGCAGGCTTACTTCAGAGATGGTGATCAAGGTTGCACAAATGGGTATACCCGCACTGCTATCCCGCTCCGGCATAACGCAAATGGGTTTGGAGCTGGCACAACAATTGGGCATCACCATGATCGCCCGCGCCAAAGGCCGTCACTTTAATATCTTTCATGGTAGCGAGAACATCGTCTTTGATGCCATACCCGCAAAACGCTCGGAGTAACGGACCATGGCCTCAGTTATGGTACACACGGAAGACCAACTACCCCGCTTTCTCAATGTGCGTCAGGTGGCCGATTATCTACAGTTAAACGAAAAGAAGATCTATGCCTTGGTCAACGAAGGCAAGATCCCCGGCACCAAGATCACCGGTAAGTGGATGTTTCCACGTGAACTGATCGATCGCTGGTTACTGGAATCCAGCCACGGCGGTATGCTCGCCGATCGTCTGTTGATCTCCGGCAGCGATGATCCCTTGTTCAATCGCATTGTTATGAAACTGGCCGGTGACATGAAGTCACGTACCCTGGTAAGTTACACCGCCACGGGCACCAAACTGGGACTGGAACTGTTGTCGCGGCACCGCGCCGATGTCTGTGCCATGCACTGGGGACCGGCCAGTCAAAGTCGCACACGACACCCTGCTCTGCTTGCCCAGTTTACCCAACACAACGACTGGGTATTGATCCGCATGTGCAAACGTCAACAGGGCCTGATGATCCGCAAGGAGATGTTTCATGATGAGGCCGACATCGTTCCCTATACTCACGCAGACACACGCTGGGCCATGAGACAAGAGGGCGCAGGTTCACAGCGCTTCCTGTTGGACATCCTGCAACAACACAACATAGAGATGGATAGTCTTAAGCAAAGCTGTATGGCCTACTCTGAACGTGATGCAGCCTGTAAGGTTGTCATGAACGAGGCCGATGTAGCACTTGGCGCACAAGGTGCTGCCACCGAGGCCGGACTGGCCTTCATCCCTCTGGGCTGGGAGGCATTCGATCTGGCGCTCTATCGTGGCATCTACTTCCGTAATCTATTCCAGGCCCTGCTGCAGGAACTGGCTAGCGAAGAGACCCAACACATGGCGAAGCAGTTAGGTGGTTATGACTTTGAAGAGCTGGGGGATATGGTGTGGTCTGCGTAAGAGGCATATGCTTCTGCAAGCATAATTGACTTTAATAAATCAGAAAAAGGTGGCAAGACGCATGGCGTTGGTTTAGCCAGAGCAAAAGACCCTGGTGCTCCAGTCGGAGCGTCCACTTATCCTGCCACTGAGGTCTATTACACTAACATATCATGATCGCGTCAATGTTCAGCATAGAGACAGCGATCACATTTTGACAATGTGCTCGTCCAACGTCACTGCGTCTTTTTCGTTTATTTAGCCTTCCACGTAGCACAGGTTAGCAGTTCGCCGTGTGCATACACACTACCCTTGAATTCATCACCAAGCTGTATAATACCAACACCTTTCGGGGTGCCAGTCATAACAATGTCGCCGTCCGTCAGGCTGACAAATTCTGCCAAGCCAGTGAGGATATCACCCGGCTTATACATCATCAGTCCGATGTTACCTGACTGAACAATAGCGCCATTAATTTCCAGCGTCATGGACAGACTGTCCATCTCATGTTCCAGCACAACGAAGTTGCTAAATGTTGCCGCGCCATCGAAGGCCTTGGCCCGTTCCCAGGGCAATGATTTTTGTTTCAATCTTGACTGCAATTCTCGTTTGGTCAGATCCAGACCGAAACCCACCGCTACAAATCGACCACCTTCATAGACAAAAGAGAGTTCTCCTTCATAGCTAAGCGGTTCCCCATGTACAGCGTTAAGTTCTCGCGAAATGGCGGAGTTTGGCTTAAAGAAGACCACCATCTCATCTGCAATCTCATTGCCCAGCTCTGCGATATGCTCGACATAATTTCTACCGATACAGACGATCTTTGAGGGACGAACAAACCGGTCGCCAATAACAATGGTATTCAATGTTTATCTCCTTAAGTCAGGAATGACTAAAGATAGCTTGATAGTGTTCGACGGTGGAAAATGGATCATAAAAATGATGCCGCAGAATTCGCCACTCTTGATATTGGGCAGAACCATGAAAACCCTCCGTATGGTCTTCCAAAGTAGACCAGTTAACCAGGAATAGATATGAAGCAAGGCGACAAAGCCTGTTAAGATATATGCAGTTGTGATCATTCCATTCCTACCATTGTAGTTTCACAAATATACTTTGTTATCCGTAAATATGCGTATGTAGCTAAGGTGACAATAATCCCATGGTTGACTAGGTTACGCTGGAACGGATATTGTTTCTGTTACTCTAACGGCTTGACCCTAAGCCGGTTATTGGTATCCCTGCTCGCACGCACTAAATCGTCACTGCTGATGCTTAATTCTGACTTGGCCATTCGATCATACAGGACCACATTTACCGTCGCGGCAAGATTCATACAACCTATGGTTGGAATATAGACAACATCGTCTGCCTGATCGATAAGGTCCTGACTGATGTTACCGTCTTCCGGCCCGAAGATGTAAAAAGCATTACCAGGATGCTGGTACTCAGGTAAGGGTACGGCTCCCTCGACCAATTCAACACACACCACAGTGACATCATTGGGAATATCGTCCAGCAGTGCCTCAACGCCTATGAGGGCAATGTTTTGACTCGCGTTCCTGGTGTCAGTATTAAACTTCATAGCCCGTTCATAACGCTGTCCGGTGTAAAACACATCGTCTACAGCATAACAGCCAGCAGCACGCATAACCGAACCAACGTTGGTCGGACTCTTGGGATTACTTAATCCGATTATAACCTTTGATTTCTTCATTCAATGACTTCAATGCTAGTGTGTTGTGGATTTATACGCGAAATAGTTATATTGGTGCAGCCCGAAGATTTAAAGCCTCTCGGGGAGATTTGTATCTTAATGACTAGCAGCAAAGAATTCAATCTACTACTGCAGTGTAGAGTGAGTAATAGAATGGCAGAGACAATAAGAAAAGTTAATATATGCCTGTCAATTCATGCCAGAACAAGGCTATGACGGTGCTAATATTTTAGTGAGGCAATCTATTTATAACAAGACTCATCGATGCTACTATTTGTGTCGAAAAGGATTGATCTTGTTAAGGGATTTAACAGTTAACCGCTCCCCATCCCTGTTCCAGGATCCCCCCCCGTAATAATCAAACAGCTTTTAAGTGTGTTTGGCCATAATAATGACATATGGAGATCACGATGAAACTTGAAATAAAATGGAATACCTGGCTTAAGCCAGCGCTAAAAGTAGTGGCCTTATCATTTCTAACAATTGGAATGTTTACTTCTGTAGTAAAAACCATACAAAACTGGGATGACGATCCAGATCGTGGTGCAGCAATGTTGTCCGAAAATCAATTCGGTGATCACTACGATACTATATTCCCGAATAAGGACAGTGGTGAATATATTTCATGGCAAGGATGGTCACCTGATGACAGCATGTGGTTTTATACGACGACACAGGGTTCTGATTTACTACCTTATGATTTTTTCATGGTACTGGAACAGGAAAAATCCACGGAATTATTCCGCGCAGACAAAAACATGGATTTTTACCGCTATATTCCTCTCAAACCTACGTTCAGCAATCCTGATGGATTAGCCCTTGGTTTTGTCAAAGATTCCTACAAAGGTAAAGACTATATGGGCCTGACGTGTGCCGCCTGTCATACCACACAGGTTAATTACAATGGCGTGGCGATGAGAATCGATGGCGGGCCTGCATTGGCAAACATGGAAAATTTTGTCATTGACATGAGCAAAGCGCTTCGCCAAACATTAAATGACCCAAAGAAAGAACAGCGCTTTATTGATGCGGTTATGGACCGTAATGGTTTTGCTGCATGGATCAGCGGAGGTCGAAATTACACCTCTGAGGAAAAGGTTAAAGAAGATATGGAAAAATTTGCTTCACGGATTGAGGATTACGTATTTATTAATCGTAGCCATCTTCAATATGGTTATGGACGACTGGATGCCTTTGGTCGTATCTACAATAGAACACTGCAACATGTACTAAATAAAGAGCAACTCGAAAAAGCATTATCAAAGGTATTAGAACCTGACGTTTCTGCGGAAATCATCAAAGACATCGATGCTAGCGTACTCACTGACAATGAATTTGATCATGTAGTAGAACGAATCAAGCCTCTATTATCATTAAAGCAGCTGGTAACACTAAAAAGAGAACTGTTCAACGAACCTGATGCCCCGGTCAGTTATCCTTTTTTATGGGATATCCCGCAGCATGACTATGTACAATGGAATGGCATCGCCGCTAATGCAGGTTTAGGACCGATAGGAAGAAACAGTGGTGAGGCCATAGGTGTGTTCGGCACACTGGACTGGGTAGAGGAAGATGGCTTTAGCCTATCGGCATTTATCGGTGGACAAACCGGTCATAAAAGACATATTAGTTATGATTCATCCATCAATGTAAACAATCTTGAGCGCATGGAAAGTCATTTACGTGATTTAACGTCTCCCGTCTGGCCAGAAACAGTATTGCCCAAAATAGACAAAGCACTGGCGCTTAAAGGCTCGACGATTTATCGTAAGAATTGTCTCTCCTGTCATGCTCTGATTGAGCGGACAGATCCCTCTCGCCAAGTTGTTGCCAACTTCACTTCTGTTAAGAAAATTGGAACAGACCCAAAGATGGCTAGCAATGCACTGGCCTATCAAGGTCGAAGTGGGATTTTAGAAAAACAGTATCTGAGTCTTGGAGAAGGAAGTTTGGTATTAGAAGAAAAAATGCCGGTTGCAGTACTGTTAACCGCAGCAACAACAAATGTTGTTGCAACTCCCGACCCGGACAAATGGTTTATACGACGTTGGGCAGACTGGGCCTATACGCTGACGGCATCTTTCTTTGATAATGACGTTAAAGCTTCTCTCAAACGCGGCGATTATGAACCGGATACAACGGTTAATCCCTTTGCATCCTTAATGGCGTACAAGGCCAGGCCTTTGAATGGAATTTGGGCAACCGCCCCTTATTTGCATAATGGCTCTGTACCAACACTTTATGATTTATTACTGCCAAAGAAAAAGCCTGGCGATCCTAAAGATGGTGAATACCGTCCGGATGAGTTTTATATGGGCAGCCGAGAATTTGATCCGAATAAGGTAGGTTTAAAGAGTCGGGGTTATAAAGGCAGTCGTTTCCTTACTCACCTTACCGGAAATAGTAACGCTGGGCACAATTATGCTGATGGTATGAGCAAATATCAAAGATTGGAACTGCTAGAATATCTGAAAACCCTATAGGGGAAAGAGCAATGATAGGTGACATGTAAAATCCTTTTGGTTTGTATTTGTCACTGACCCTTTTAATCACTGCATAAAAAAACCGGAGCCTTTACTCCGGTTTTAAATTTTGCCTTGATATTACATCATCCTTTACAGACTAACTGCTGTATTTTAAACCTCCTACCAGCAACCCCAGTTTTCAATATATATAGTATTGGTTGAACTACCACTCGCATTGCTTGCCGTAATATCACCTTGCCAGAATATACACCAATCTGTGATCGTCAGTATTCCGGTGGCAGGGTCCAGGCTAATACCTGCTGGCGGAGGCCCATTTTCAGAGATGATGTTCTCGGACAATGACCAACTGGTAGCGGAACCCGCGAGATCAAATACATTCAGATCAAAGCTTGCAGGAACATTAACGTAGGATACATCCACAAAATCCAGTTCGGGTGGTGGAACATCCGCCGTTACCGTGTAGTTCACGGTAACGGTGTCCATGTTACCGTCGATATCCGTCGCCTGGACTACTACGCTGAATGAGCCGGCGCTTGTCGCCACACCTGAGATTTCCGCACTGGTTGAATTTACAGGATTGAGCGTTAGACCCACTGGCAGCGCACCGGAGATGATCGAATAACTCACATCCGTTTCGTATGTGGAAGGTTGGAACTGTACACGCCGAACAGGGTAATTCACGTAACCCACCACATCCA
>JAOUJT010000203.1 GCA_029883105.1 Gammaproteobacteria bacterium | reverse complement strand
TGGCGGCGATAGTCTTGCATCTGTTGACGCTTGAGCCCCGTGATCTCCTTACCCATAAAGTGCACCGAGCCAGCGGTGGGTTCCGTAAGGCGCAGGATGGCACGGCCCAGTGTGGTCTTGCCACAGCCGCTCTCGCCCACCAGGGCCAGGATCTGTCCGGCCTTCAGCTCCAGGTCCACCCCATCGACGGCACGTATGTGATCTACCGTATGTCTGAGTACGCCCTTCTTCACCGGAAAGTGGACCTTGAGTCCCTTGACTGCCAAGACAGTCTTTGCATCGACCACGGTCTTGCTGGCGGGTTTGCTGAGATTTTCCGGCAGTGAGTTGAGGAGTTTTTTCGTATAGTCGTGTTGGGGGTTCCTGATCAGCTGGCCCACCTCGCCGGACTCAACGATCTTGCCCTCCTTCATAACCGCCAGGCGGTGGGCCATCTCAGAGACCACGCCGAAGTCATGGGTGATGAAGAGGATACCCATGCCGTTTTTGGCTTGCAGGGCTTTCATCAGCCGCAGGATCTCGGCCTGTACGGTGACGTCCAGGGCGGTGGTCGGTTCGTCGGCGATCAGCAGGTCCGGTTCGCAGGCCATGGCCATGGCTATCATCACACGCTGGCGCTGGCCACCGGAGAGGCGATGGGGATATTCATCGATGCGTTGTTCTGGATCGCTGATCTGCACCTGTCTCAAGGCCTCGATGGCGCGTTCCCTGGCCTCCGCATCGCCCATGTTCGGCCAATGCAGTTGCAGGGCCTCTGCAATCTGTTCGCCGATGGTAAAGACCGGATTGAGGGAGTTCATCGGCTCCTGGAAGATCATCGCGATGCGGGCACCACGTATGGCCTGTAGCGTGGGCTCGTCCTGGGTGAGCATATCCACGCTGTCTGTCGCGGTATCATTGTGTCTATGTTCGAACAGGATCTGGCCGCCGGGATGGCTGCTGATGTCGGCGGGCAGCAGCTGCATGATCGACAGTGCGGTGATGGATTTGCCACTACCGGATTCGCCCACCAGGCAAAAGGTCTCGCCCTTGTTGATCTCGAAGCTGACATCATCGACGGCCTTGATGGTTTGACCGCCGCTGCGCAGATGGGTATGTAGATGTTCGACGCGTAGCAGCACCTTATTCGCCCTTTCTGGTGTTGGGATCGATGGCATCGCGCAGGGCCTCGCCCATGAGGTTGTAGGCGAAGACGGTGAGGAAGATGGCACCGCCGGGGAAGGCGGCCATCCACCAGTAGAAGGAGGAGGATTGCACCGCCTGGTTGAGCATCTGTCCCCAGGAGGGTTCGTCTACCAGGCCCAGGCCGAGGAAGCTCAATACCGCCTCGGCGAGGATCGCCGAGGCCACACCGAAGCTGGCGGCGACGAGGATGGGCGCGATACCGTTGGGCAGCATGTGGCGAAAGAGGATGGAACGCAGCGGCAGGCCACAGGCCACGGCTGCCTGCACGTAGTCCTGCTGGCGCAGCCGCAGGAACTCGGCACGGATGTAGCGGGCGTAACCGGACCAGCTGGTGATGCCGATGATCACCATCATGATGTAGAGGCTGCGACCGAAGAAGGCGACAAAGGTGAGCAACAGAAACAGCGTGGGGACCGCCTCGAAGATCTCCACCAGACGCATGCCCATCATGTCGACCCAACCGGAGAAGTAGCCCATCAGACCGCCGATGATGATGCCGATGAACATGGCGATGCCGGTGGCGACAAAGCCGATGCCTAAGGCGATGCGGGAGGCGTGGATCATGCGGCTGAACAGATCTGCGCCATTGGCCTCGGTACCGAACAGGTGCGTGCGGGCGCTGTTCTCCAGCGGTGCTTCCAGGCCGGTATCCCCCGCATCGCGCTGATAGTCCCGTGGTGAATACTGGATCGGGGTGCGGATGAGCCAGTCATACTGCCCTGCCCGTTCCGCCTGTCGATACTGTTCGTGTACCGTCAGCTTCGGTGGATGTATCAGCAGGTTGGCAGCAACTGTGATGACCAACAGTGCCAACATAAATACCGCCAGACGCCGGGACCAGCTATATCGGTGCAGAAAGGCGATGCCGATGCCCATAAAGAAGGCGATGAAGAGGATCACATCGGCAGGGCCGAGAAAGCGTAACAAGGGGCTGGAGAGCTCGCCATTTTGACTCAGCAACAGTGGATGGCTATTGGCCAGAAACGGCGCGAACACTGCAAACAGTAGCAGCACCAGTATCCAGGCCAGGCCGATACGGGCACTGGTACGGGCGAAGGTATCGCGCATGACCCTGCGGGCAAAACCCTGGCTCTTGTCCACTAACTCAGTCATAACTCACTCGCGGGTCCACCAGGGTATAGAGCACATCGGCAATGATATAGCTGACCAGGGTCAACAGGCCGATGACCAGGGTGATAGAGAGCATCATCTCCCGATCCCTGCCCTGCACCGCTTCGACCGCCAGCTTGCCCATGCCATCGATACTGAAGATGGTCTCGACGATCACCGAGCCGGACAACAGTGCCGGTAGTAGGCTGGCCGAGACGGTGATCAAGGGGATCAGGCTATTACGAAACACATGCTGCCAGAGAACATCCTTTTCACTCACGCCCTTGGCGCGCGCGGTGCGTGCATAGTCCGACTGTAGATTCTCCAGCACCGAGGTGCGGGTCAGCTTGGCGAGGAAGGCGTAACCACCATAGGTAAGACAGAGCAGCGGCAGGATCAGATGCCAGAGACGATCCAGCAGATAGCCGCGGACAAAGTCCCCCTGCATAAGGGCAAAGGCGAGGATCAGGCCCAGCATGATGCCCATCAATCCCATCAAAAAGGTTCGCAGGGCCTTGAACTCGGTAAAGCCTACAGCCGCACCCAGGGTTCCCAGCAGGCCCATCAGGAACAGGCTGCCAATGATGGAGACACCACCGGCCACGGCCGTTGCCATGGCGTAACCCAGTGCCGCCCCCACCAGCGCCATGAGCTGGGTTCGTCGCCGCGAGGCCAGGCGCAGGCTTAATTGCGTAAAGCCGACCACCAACAGAGCGATGAGGCCAAACATCATCAATACATCGAGCCCGTCACCCCAGTGTGGCAGGAAGGGCATATCGTGTGCCGCACGTTCGCTGAGACCCGAGGTGGGAAACCAGTGCCAATACTGTTCACTGGCAAAGAAACCGATCAACAGCACCCCCGCCAACATGGTCGGCACCGACCACAGGGCCATCATCGAGATACCGGTGCCGGTATCGAACAGCTTGCCCCGATGGGTGGCGGCATAGACACCGATGACGATGGAGATGAGATAGATGATGGGGATCGAAAGCACATTCAGCAGGATGGTAATGGGCAGACGCTCGGCCAATAGATCGCCGACATTGCGGCCATAGAGGAAGCTGGTACCCAGATCAGAACCCTTAAGACCAAAGCTGTCCAGCTCACCGGCCTCATCGAGACGAAAACCCACGGGCGAGATGTTGTTCAACCAACGCAGGTATTGCACTGGCGCAGGCTTATCCAAACCGTAGCGACGGTTGTAGTACTCCTCCATCGCCTTCTTTGCCGCCGGTTCCATGTTCTGCCCTTCGATCAGGCTTTGCGCACTGATGCCACCAGGCGCTGCCGCCATAACGGCAAACACCACGATGGTGATCCCCAACAGGGTGGGGATCATCAATAACAGACGTCGGAGGATATAGGTATGCATGGCCTACTTATTGTACTTGTGCATCTCGGCCGGTACGTACCACTCTACCGGCAGCAGATTGTTCAGACCCAGCTTGGTCACCTCGACGTTATGGATACGACGGTCGAGGAACACCAGTGACTGACGACGCATGAGGAAGGTATAGGGCTGGTCTTCATGCAGTAGCGCTTCGGCCTGCTGCCACAGAGGCATGCGTTTGTCTTCGTCGATGGTCGCGCGTGCCTGCTCGATGAGCTTGTCCAGCTTGGGGTTGGCGTAGTTGACGAAGTTGTCGCCGTTATCGGCGATCTGATCACTGTGCAGCATTTGATAGATATCGGTCTCTACGCCGCTGGTCCAGGCCAGGGTGATGGCATCAAAGTCACGACGCTTGATCAGATCAATCATGATAGGCCATTCACTGGGCTTCGGGATCAACCTGACCCCGGCGCGGGCATAGAGATCTTTCAAATAGAGGACGATGCGTTTGGTGTCTTCGCTGTTCTGGAAAAAGACCAATTCAAATTCGAAGGCCTTGCCGGCGCTATCTTCCAACACGCCATCGCCGTTACGGTCTTCATAACCGGCCTGCTTTAACAACGCCTTGGCCTTATGCAGATCGTACTTCCTCGGTTCTATCTTCGGGTTGTGTTGTTTACTGCGCGGACTAAAGGGACTCACTGCGGTTTCCGCATAGCCCAACATGATCTCTTTATTGATCGTGTCCCGATCGGTGAGATAGGTCATCGCCTGGCGTACACGCTTATCGGCAAACGGGGTCTTGTTATCACCACGTTGTTGATTCCAACCGAGATAGCTGTAGCTGGCCACCGGGTTCATGTACTCCAGGTGACGTGTACGCGCCATTAGCGCCTTATCCTGCAATAATTCCTGATACTCCCGTGGACGGGCCTGATAGTAATCCAGATCACCATTGCGGAAGGTAGTCAGGCGCGCACTATCGTTCTGGATCACTGTCCACAGTACTCGATCAAAGCTTGGCGTCACGGGGCCCCAATATCTGGGATTACGTTCCAGCTCTACCCTCGCCTCGTCCGGGGTCCAGCCCTTGGGATCTGAGAGCCTATATGGTCCGGAGCCCATTAACAGTCCCTTGGATTGGTTAAAGGACTCGGGGTTGTTCATATAGGATTGATAAAAGTGTTTGGGCAATACACTCATGCTGCCAGCAAGACTGAGGCTTTCGAAGTACGGTTCCTTGAAACGGAATACCACCGTGTATTGATCGCGCGCCTTTACACTGGCGATCTTGTTTATGTAGGCACGTAACTGCGGCGCATCGATACGATCATTCATGATCAGTTTATAACTGAAGACCACATCCTCAGCGGTGAGTGGATGACCATCGGAGAATTTTACGTCGTGACGCAGATGAAAGATGAAACTCAGACCGTCTTTGCTCACCGTCCAGCGTTCTGCCAACAAACCCACATACTCCAGTGTCTCGGGATCACGTGTTAGCAGTGACTCCAGTACAAAGGCCTGAACATCTGAGGCATAGGCATCCTTGGAGATCAGTGGCGTTAGGGTCTTAAGGTTGGTGGCCAGGGCCTGTACCAACCAGTCGCCCTCCTGATATCCGGGTAGTTGGGTAGCCTGCTGTGCCCGTCTGAATGCGGTGGGTGTTTCGCTTGCTGTATTGTCCTTAGCGGT
>JAOUJT010000202.1 GCA_029883105.1 Gammaproteobacteria bacterium | reverse complement strand
CCAATCTCAGTACGCCGGGAGTATTGCATCAGGTTATTGATAATGGAGCGGATGCGATCCACCTGTTCTATGATCAGCTCTGCCTCAAAACGTGCTGGGTCCAGATTGCTACCCAGCTCATCTATCAGTACCTCCATATTACCGAGGATCACTGCGGTGGGATTGTTTAACTCATGCGCAATCCCCGCGGTCAGTTCACCCAGTGCTGCGAGTTTTTTACTCATCAGCAATTGCTCGCGCGTCTCTTTGAGTAGATGTATGGATTCCTTTAGGGCGGCATTCTTGCGTTGCAGTTCGCGGGTACGTTCATCCACCTTGTGTTCCAGCTCTTCACCGGCCCTACGGATATCCTCTTCACGTTCGTGGATCAGATCCAACATAGCATCAAACTGTATTGACAGTTCGCCCAGCTCATCATGCGAGTCCATATTGCCGATGCGTGTATCCTTGCCCTGTTGAGTATCGCGTACCACCTGCGTGATCGCCTCCACCGGATGGAAGATGGATTTGGCCCCGCGTACCGCCCAAAAAGCGGCTAGCAACATCACTCCGGCAAAGATCGCCAGTAGTAATTGTATGGCGGTGTCCATCTGTTGGCGAAACGGGGCTTCAAGAAAGCCTGCGTAGAGCATCCCTACCCGGTCACCATTGACACCGATGATCGGCTCATAGGCCGAGATGTACCAGTCATTAACCACGAAGGCCCGATCTATCCAGTTATTGCCCTGCCCGAGGACATGGTTTCGCACCAGCGCCGAAACCCGGGTTCCCAGTGCTCGCTCACCTTTTGCCAGCGGCACGTTGGTGGAGATACGTACATCATCGAGGAAGATGGTCACGGTGCCGATGCTGCCTTTCATCAGACTTCCTTCGCTATAGGCCAGATCGCGAATGGTATCCACCAGATGAAAATTATTGTTTAACAGTATTCCCGCATCCACCACCGCCACCACATCATCTACCAACAGATCTTGAATCGGATAAACCACCCGCAACACCATCGCTCGATCTTCACGCTCTCGATCACTGGGTAGGGCGAACGGCGTTTCCAGCAGCGACAACTCAACGCGCTGGGCCAAAAGTGGATTCTCGTTGAGTAGATCCTGTCGACTGAAGATTTCGATACCACTAACAGGCTTTGCCTCCATGGCCTGTTGTGTGAGTGAAGACGAACGACTGTGGTTGCCGTTGTCCTCATACAACCAACGACCCTGGGAATCGGTAATGTGAATAAAGGCCAGGTTATGTTTCTTTTTCAGCTCATCCAGCTGCCCTTGCAGACTGCTTTTATTGCCTTCGTAAAAACTGGTGCGGAATGAATAGGATTCCGCAAGTCGACCCAATACCTGAAGGTGGGATTGTTGAAAGGTTTCAAAGGCATGGTGAGCAACGGCCAGATCGGTGTTGACCTTGTGATATAGTTGTTCATAACCGAAACGCTGGCCCCAGTGACCAGCAAGAAAGAGAATCAGGGGGATAACCAAAAAGATCGGCAACAATACCAGCAACAACAGTTTATAACGCAGGGTATCGCGTAGTGGCTTTAGAAGATCGGGCCTCATGCCTGGCAGTAACTAACTACTTTGCCACTGCAGGGCTTTACGTTCCATGGTCTTGCGAGATACTCCCAGACGTCTGGCGGCCTCTGACTTATTGCCTTCGACCTCTTGTAATACCTTTAACATATGTGCCTTTTCCACATTGTCCAGTGACCAGGCCGCGGGATAACCTTGTGTTAGTGGTAGATCACTATTGCTCGCAGAGGGTCGGCCACCATGCAGGCTTTCTCCCGGTAACTGCCCCAGTAACAGAGAGCGTTCGATGATGTTTTTAAACTCACGAATATTTCCCGGCCAGCTATAGGATTGCAGGGTGATCAGATCATCGTGATTAAAGGGGATGGGGGGCACACCCAATTCTGTCGACAGATGGCTGGAGAAAAATTCCGCCAATTCCGGAATATCATCCAGGCGCTCACGCAGTGGCGGCATCGTGATACTCAAGACATTGAGTCGATAATAGAGATCTTCACGAAACTTACCGGCGGCAATCTGTTCAGACAGATCACGATTGGTCGCGGCGATGATGCGCACATCCACGGGCAGTTCCTGTTCTGTGCCTACGGGACGGATGGCCTTCTCTTCCAGCACTCGCAGTAGCTTGGCCTGCATTGCCAAAGGCATCTCGCCGATCTCATCAAGAAAAACCGTACCACCACTGGCATAGCTGAAGAGACCCTGGCGCGACCTATGCGCACCGGTAAAGGCACCCTTGCTATGACCAAACAGTTCACTTTCCAGTAACTCTGGCGATATAGAGCCACAATTGATCGGCGCAAACTCACCACTACGCCCACTGCGCTTGTGGATGGCACGGGCAGCCAGTTCTTTACCGGTACCGGATTCACCTTCGATCAGGATCGTCGATGGGGTCGGTGCCACACGTTGGATGATCGAACAAACATCTTTTACCGCCTGGCTATGACCGATCATGCCATCCAGATCAAACTGCTTGTCTACCTCGCGACGCAAGAGGAAGTTTTCACGTCGCAGCTTTTGCCGTTCCAGACAACGATCTACTGAGGCGGTCATCTGTTCCAGGCGAAAGGGTTTAAGGATAAAGTCCATCGCCCCGGTGCGCAGGGCCTGGATGGCCATATCCAGTTCGGCGAAGGCAGTCATAAATATCACGTCGGTACTGCAGCCCTGTTCTCGCAGTGATTCCAACCATTCAACACTGTTCTCACCGGGTAGACGAATGTCCATGATCATCAGATCGAAATAACATCTTTCCCGCAACGCCTGGGCCTGTTCCACACTGTCGGCCACCTCCACATAGGCACCCAGTTTTACCAGAGCCCGTTGCAGAAAATTGCGCATGCCGGGTTCATCATCGACCACCAGGATCGAGGCAGTTTTGCCTTCGCGTCCTTGCTTGAATGAATCGGAATAGGTGGAGATCTCACTGGGGTTTACTGCAGCCATGAAGCAGACTCCTCACGTGGAATTGTTATTAGAATCACTAATAGTAGACACAAACATCGCAAAAACAAAACTCTAAATTCAGTCTCACATTGTGAAGCGTCATTATTTACCAAGGCGGACACTTATGCGTCATTTTGTCCATTCCAGTGTCGTATATATCGGCCTTTTGGTCATCATTCCCCACCTATTTCCATACTGGCATTATTGTTGCACATCTCGATACAGACAATTACTCCCTAATATGGAAGCTTTGATGAGATTCAAGAAGTCACTTTTATTAATTCTGTTATTGACTTGCTCCATCGCCAGTGCTGCCAATTTGCGTCTTGCCACCACCACCAGCACCGCCAACTCCGGACTGCTGGAACACATACTTCCTGAGTTTGAAAAACACAGTGGTTATAAAGTACACGTCATCGCCGTAGGCACCGGCAAGGCCCTGCGTATGGGTGAGGATGGTGATGTGGACGTGCTACTGGTGCACGCACGTCAGGCGGAAGATTCATTTATAGCTGCAGGACATGGCGTACTGCGCAAGGATGTGATGTACAACGACTTTGTCCTCGTTGGTCCAGTCAGTGATCCTGCTGCTATTCGAGGCAAGTCCGACATTTCCCAAGCTCTGGCCAGCATCGCCACTGCGCATAGTATCTTTATCTCTCGCGGAGACCAGTCCGGCACACATAAAAAAGAACTGGCTCTGTGGAAACAAAGTGGCGGTTCTCATTCAGGCATGTGGTATCGCGAGGCCGGACAAGGGATGGGTAAGGTTCTACAGATTAGTAATGAACTCGATGCCTACACACTGGTGGATCGAGGTACCTGGCTGGCCTATGCCGACAAGGTCGAGCTGCAAATTATGTTACAAGGTGATAAGCGCCTGTTTAATCCCTATGGGGTGATTGCGATCAATCCGCAACGTCATAAGGATATCGACCACAAGGGGGCGATGGCCTTTGTAAACTGGATAACCGCTACCGCCACACAAAAGAAGATCTCAGAGTTTCGCATCCATGGCAAAAGCTTGTTTATTCCCAATGCTACGCAATAAGGCATGAGCATTTCTGCGACCATTAACCAAGCCTTACAACTGCTGCTCAGTGGTGATAGCCAGTTGTGGGAGATCATCGCCATCTCGTTCAGTGTCTCATTAAAGGCCATCGTGCTGACCTTACCGATTGCGTTGTTGATCGCCTGCATCTTTGCCTTTACCCGGTTTCGCGGTAAGCATTTTCTCTTGTCAGGGTTCAATACCATGCTTGCTGTTCCCGCTGTGGTCATTGGCCTGTCGCTGTACATCCTTTTTTCACGCAGCGGTCCACTGGGGGATCTACGACTGCTGTTTACCCAGGATGCGATGATGTATGGCCAGGCCTTGCTGGCCTTGCCAATACTGGTGGTGATGTCTCATGCCACGCTGCAGGCCGCTGATCGACGTCTGTGGGAAACCGCAATGACCCTGGGCACACCGGTTTGGCGTGCCCTGTTTACCCTGTTTCATGAACTGCGTTTTGGTTTGCTGGCAGCAATCATTACCGCCTTTGGCCGCATCATCGCCGAAGTGGGTTGTTCGATGATGGTGGGGGGAAACATACTCAGTTATACCCGCAACATCCCTACCGCCATCGCACTGGAAACCAGTAAGGGTGAGTTCACCCAGGGCATTGCTCTGGGCGTGGTGCTGTTGGTGCTGGCACTGGGACTGAATTTCAGTCTGAGCTTTTTTCAGGGCAAGGGAGAGATGGCATGATGCACAACAGCCTTACCCGTTTTCATCATCTCAAATACCGCATCAATGGCGAACTGTTGTTGAATATTGATGAGCTATCCCTGTATGCCGGCAGCTGTTGCGTGCTCAGTGGTGCCAACGGTTCTGGCAAGACCACCTTGATGAAGATTATTGCCGGTTTGTTAAAGCCGGAGAGTGCGCAGGTAAACCTGCACAACCACAACATTATGAACTGGAACAAAGCACGCAAGCTGTTACACAAGCATACGGCCTACCTGCATCAACAACCGTTTTTGTTCGACACCACGGTGTATAACAATATTGGCTATGGCCTGAAAAATAGTCCGCATAAGCGATCCCACTATCACACGATGATTGAAGAGGCGCTAGACTGGGCGGGTTTGTCGGAGATGGAACAACGCCATGCCAGACTACTGTCGGGTGGAGAGAAACAACGCCTGGCGCTGGCTCGGGCCTATGTTACCGAACCTGCGGTGATGTTAATGGATGAACCCACTGCGAATATGGATCAGGCCTCAAAGGCACAGACCTATCAATTGATTCGTCAGCTAAAGGAACGTGGTATCTCGATCCTCATCAGCAGCCATGAACGCGAACAGATAGA
>JAOUJT010000201.1 GCA_029883105.1 Gammaproteobacteria bacterium | reverse complement strand
GTTGGTCGGAATGACAATTCTCTGCACCGAATTGATTTTTTGTCATGCCAACGAAGGAGGCATCTTAAGATTCCTCCCGTTGGTCGGAATGACAATTCTCTGCACCGAATTGATTTTTTGTCATGCCAACGAAGGAGGCATCTTAAGATTCCTCCCGTTGGTCGGAATGACAATTCTCTGCACCGAATTGATTTTTTGTCATGCCGACGAAGGAGGCATCTTAGAGGTTATGACTGTCACAACTTGATCTTTTTATTTGGTGTACTTCGCACAGGTTATTTTTGATGTGGTTCATCGCACGGCGATAGCCGCCCGTTAGGGTGAAGCACATGGACGTGCTTCATGAACCGCATTAAATGCTTTTAAAACCCGTCGCTATCGCGACTCAATAAACCTATATTTTAAACTGCGCCACCTGCTGTTCAAGCTGCCGCGACAATTGAGTAAGTTCCCCACATGCATCCGCTGTCTGGTTGGCATGCCCCGCAGTACGATCCGAACTATCACGTATGGTGTAGATATTATTGTTTACCTCATCGGCCATCGAACTCTGCTGCTGGTTGGCAACGATGATGTCGGCGATCATCGCCTTAATCTCTGATATATCCCGGGTGATCATGCTGAGGAATTCACCGGCCTTGACCACCTGGTTTACCCCGTGCTCTGCCTGCTTGCGTCCTGTCTCCATGACCCCGGCGGCTACGGCCGTCTCCTTCTGTACCTGTTCGATAGTTCTCTGGATCTCCGCGGTGGCCTCCTGGGTACGACCGGCCAGGTTACGCACCTCGTCGGCCACCACAGCAAAACCGCGCCCTTGTTCACCGGCTCGGGCTGCCTCGATGGCCGCGTTCAGCGCCAGCAGGTTGGTCTGTTCGGCCACATCACGAATCAGCACCACCACCGCACCAATGGATTTTCCACGTTCGTCCAGTCCCTTGATCATCTCGTCGGCACGTTCTACCTCACCGGCCAGCAGTTCAATAGAGCGGATACTGTCGGAGACCACCTCCTGTCCCTCACTGGCCTCGCTATCTGCCTTGTCGGCAGCCTCGGATACCGACTGGATCTTATGGGTAACGTCCATCACCGTCTGGTTCAGTTGTTCTATCAGGCTGGAGATGCCATTGATGCCCTGTTGCTGTTCGGCCACTGCACTGTTGGTCTCTCCTGCGATGGCCGTCATCTCAGTCATGGAACCCATGACCCTGCTGGTGGAATTATTCACCTCACGGGTAATCGACTGAAATTTCTCCAGCAGAGTATCTGTGGCATTCATCATCGCACCCAATTCGTCGTTCGCCTCATGCTCGATACGCTGGCTCAGATCGGCCGAATCGACGATCTCAAGCACTCGGCTACGAAGCGCCTCCATCGGTGAGATAATACTTCGCAGGATAAAGAAGGCATAGATCACCCCTATGACAAGGATGACGAAGGTCACCCAACCCAGATGAGTGCGGGTCGTCACTACCAGCTCATGTACCTTATGCAGGGCGGCCTGACCCTGAGAGTCGGTCTGATGAATAGCGGTTATCTGTCCATCGATCTGTTCAAGCTGGTGGGCGGTATAGAAACCCAGTCCGGCGACATTCACCGCTACGAGGTAGATAAGGATACGCAGGCGCAGCTTGATGCTGATTTTGTAAAAGACATTTTTGTATATGGCACCCAGAAGAGGTTTGATACCGCTCATGTTCTATCCTTTGAGATCATTTTTTTACCATTATGAGTAAATTTATATCGACGCCAGGGTCATAAACCTTGAGTTCTGTGGTGGTATTAATCACCGTGTCTTTTAGTATTCACTGCGAAAGCAGGCGATTACATCTGCCGATAGGCCAAAATGATATCCATCACATTGGTGCCGGTAGGACCGGTCTGAATCAGATCACCACTTGCCTCCAGGTAGCTGCCTGCATCGAAACCATGCAGAGCCTGTTCAATGCTACCCTCGTAATGCAGCCCACCCCTGATCACAGTATCACCATCTACCAGGGCACCGGTATCTTCTGTGGGGCCGTCACTGCCATCACTGCCGGCGGCTAGCACCCACATATCGTCACGCCCTTTGATGAGGCTTGCCGCATGCAGGGCCAGATGTTGGTTACGTCCGCCACGACCCGGATGCCGGGGCAATATCACCGTACTCTCGCCGCCCCAGATATGCAGCCCCGGGGCTTTCTCCAGGGCATCTACCACCGTCTTTGCCATCGCCTCTGCCGAACCGCTTATGGGCGCTGTATGTCGATGTACCGTCAGCCCCATAGCAATGGCCTGTTGTTCGGCGGCATCCAGGGCGATGTGATTGCTGGCGACGATCTCGCTGTATATTTGTGTGAAACATGGGGCATCCGCCGCAGGTACTGCACTGCCCTGTAACAGGTGTTTTTCTAGCCAGTCTGGCAAGCCCTCAATAGCCGCACCCGAACACTCATCTGTCACCAGAAGACCAGAGCCGATGGCCGACATGGCATCCCCCGGTACATCGGAGATCATCAGGCTGGTAACCGGGTGTCCGACCAACCTCTCTGCCAGTCGCCCAGCCTTGATCAGGGAGAGTCCCTTACGCACCCGGTTCATCTCATGGATATCCAGGCCCGAACCCAACAACCAGTCGGTGGCCCGTTGCAGTTGCTCCAGTCCCATCCCCTCTGGCAACACCTCCACCAGGGCCGAAGCGCCACCAGAGATCAAAAAGAGAAGGGGCTGTCCCTCGGGGCTGTTTTCAATCAGTGCCAATAGGCGCTTGCCCGCACGCAGGCTCTCTGCATCCGGGGTGGGATGCCCAGCCTCGATGGTCTCGAAGGGGAGGGTGGAATCCGCATGACCGTGTTTGGTGATGACCAATCCGATCTCAATTTGATCTCCCAGCACATCCACTGCCCCCTGTGCCATGCTGGCAGCGGCCTTGCCGATGGCCACCATCGTTACTGGCGCAGACAGACCCTGCTGCGGCAACTGTTTTCGTACACTCGCGCGCCCCTCTGCCGCAGCAATGGCAGACTGGTAGAGCTGTAACAAGGACTGGTTCATTTTTGAGGACTTAGTCATGCTTGCCTACGCTATACAAGGCTGCGGTTCTGTCATTAAATTGTAACATTGACTCTTTATCCTCGGTTTCCTGTTTAATAGGGGTCTTATACGCAGATGTCTGGAACCTTAGCACGGCAAAAATGGCGCTTATTCAAGGATAAAGCCGCCGCCCACGGGATCGCCTTCGGCGGTATCAGTGTCATTCTCGCCATCGTGGTGATCTTTTTCTACCTGCTGTATGTGGTACTGCCGCTGTTTAAATCGTCCAGCATCGAAGCGGTAACGCATTATCCACTGCCCGGCAGCAACCAGCAAACCCTCTATCTGACAATGGAGGAACAGGCCGAGATCGGCAGCCGTCTGACGGCGGATGGCAACCTTAGCTTCTTCGCCACCAGCGATGGCAGTCTGATCAGAACCGAACAACTGCCCCTGCCCAAAGGCTCCCGGATCACCAGCTTTGCTGCCACGGCCCCTGGCTTGGCCGCTTTTGCCGTCGGCCTCTCCAACGGCCAGGCCGTGGTTGCCAAAACCGCCTTTAAGGTCGACTTTCCCCATGATGTTCGCCGCATCACCCCGGTACTGGAATATCCTCTGGGTGAAGCGCCGCTACAACTGGATGAGTCCGGTCTGGCGCTGACCCAGCTCAGCTTCCAACTGAGTGACGAGGGCGCCGCCTTTGCTGCCGCCAATGCCACTGGACAACTCTCCTTCATATATATGGAGAAAGAAGAGTCGATGCTGGGTGATGAGGTGACTCTGACTATCCAGCGTAGCCAATTGGAGTTCGGCAGCAACATCCGTCGCCTGCTGGTGGACAAGGATATGTATGAACTCTATGTTCTGGGTGAAAAAGGCGGCCTCAGCTTTTTCTCTCTGGACGACAAGGCATCCCCTGAACTGATCCAACACCTGCCCAATCTCAACACCCATGGCAAGGTCACCGATATCCAGTTCCTCAGTGGTGGTATCTCGCTGCTGGTCGCCAGTGATCAAGGCTCTATCAGCCAGTGGTTCCCGGTGCGTGATGCAGAGGGTCAGTTTGCACTCACTCACATTCGCAGCTTTAGCAGCCATCGGGCAGCCATCACCCGCATAGCACCGGAATACAATCGCAAGGGCTTTCTCGCCGCAGACAGCCAGGGCAATGTCGGCATCCACCACACCACCGCCGGTCGCACCATTTTAGTGGAACCGGTCAGTGACGTCGCCATCCGTCAATTGGCCATCGCCCCACGCGCCAATGCCATGCTGGCAGAGGATGCCAACGGCCAACTGCACTTCTGGCGCATACATAATGAGCACCCGGAGATCTCCTGGTCCTCACTATGGGGCGAGGTGTGGTATGAAAGTTATGAAAAGCCCGACTACGTCTGGCAGTCCTCCTCCGCCAGTAACGATTTCGAACCCAAGTTCTCTCTGGTACCGCTCTCCTTCGGTACCTTGAAGGCTGCGTTTTACGCCATGCTCATCGCCGTACCTCTGGCCATCTTTGGTGCCATCTATACCGCCCAGTTCATGACGGCGAGCATGCGTAAGGTGGTCAAGCCCAGTATCGAGATCATGGAGGCGCTACCCACTGTCATCATCGGCTTCCTCGCCGGCCTGTGGCTGGCACCGTTTATCGAGATGCACCTGGCCGGGATCTTCAGCGTGTTGCTGTTTATGCCTCTGGGGGTTATCGCCCTGGCCTATGGCTGGAGCCACTGGCTGCCGGAGCATATCCGTAATGCCTTCCCGGAGGGTTGGGAGGCGGCGATCCTGGTGCCCGGCGTGATCCTTATCGGCCTTTTGGCCTACTACTTTGGTCCCGTCTGGGAGGCGGTCTTCTTTGGCGGCGATCTGATCGGCTGGTTCTCCAATACCCTGGGGATCCCGTTTGATCAGCGCAACTCCGTAGTGGTCGGTTTTGCCATGGGCTTTGCCATCATCCCCACCATCTTCTCCATCGCCGAGGATGCGCTGTTCGCGGTGCCCAAGCATTTGGTCAACGGCTCGCTGGCGCTGGGGGCTACTCCCTGGCAGACCCTGACCCGCGTGGTGATCCTCACCGCCAGCCCCGGTATCTTTTCGGCGGTGATGATCGGCATGGGTCGCGCCGTCGGTGAGACCATGATCGTCTTGATGGCCACCGGCAACACCCCGGTGATGGACTTCAGCATCTTCCAGGGCATGCGTACCCTCTCCGCCAACATCGCCGTGGAGATGCCCGAATCGGAGCTGGACAGTACCCACTACCGGGTGCTGTTCCTCGCCGCCCTGGTTCTGTTTGCCTTTACCTTTGTGTTTAACACCCTGGCGGAAGTGATCCGCCAGCGTC
>JAOUJT010000200.1 GCA_029883105.1 Gammaproteobacteria bacterium | reverse complement strand
TACCAGCACATCAAATTGGTAATGTTGCGACATTTGCAGACCAGATGGTTGTATTAATTGAGTTTTTGGCTTTTCTATTGAAGCAATACGCCCCATAATAACAGCCAAGATAGGCCCGTGATAGCTGGCTTAAAGGAATATAAAAGAATAATTTCATATGAAGCGAACTCATTTACAAGTGAACTGTCACAAGGTTCAGGTAGCATTCTCCATGCATAGGTCGGTGGGCGCAGATGTCTGAGCCGGTAACCGATCAAGTACTGGTGGCCCGTGTCCAGTCCGGAGATAAACGTGCCTTTGATCTTTTGGTGATTAAATATCAACACAAGATCATTAAGCTGGTATCCAGATATGTGCGCGATCAGGCCGATGCCCTGGATATTGCTCAGGAGGTCTTCATCAAGACCTACCGCGCCATTGGTAAGTTTCGTGGAGATAGCGCCTTTTATACCTGGCTCTATCGTATAGCGATTAATACCGCGAAGAATTACATTGTGGCACAGAAACGGCGACCACCGGGCAGTGATATCGATGCCGCCGAAGCAGAACAATATGCCGGTGCGGATGATTTGAAAGACATCAACACCCCGGAACATGTCCTGTTACGTGATGAGATAGAGAAGACCATATTTTCGGTCATAGAGGCATTGCCTGAAGATTTACGCACGGCCATAACCTTGCGCGAATTGGAAGGTTTGAGTTATGAAGAGATTGCAGAAACCATGGCTTGTCCGATAGGGACGGTTCGCTCCCGCATCTTCCGGGCACGAGAGGCCATAGATAGCCGTCTGAAGCCGCTTTTGGCGCAGGACTGAAACGCAGGTGACATTTATGAATGATAACAAACGCGAGCAATTATCCGCACTGATGGACGGTGAAGCCAAATCACATGAATGTGATGACTTGGTTAAAAGCCTCTGTCAGCATGACTCTAAAGAGGAGCAAGGCTGCTGGCAACGTTATCATTTAATTAGTGATGCATTAAAAAAGAACCTGCCCGATAACCTGCAACATGATCTCAGTAGGCGTGTTTCTGCCGCATTGGTGGATGAACCAACGGTGCTGGCACCCCGTCGTTTTACAATAAACTGGAAGCGCTACTCCAAACCTCTTGCCGGTGTGGCCATAGCGGCATCCGTTGCGACATTTTCAATTGTGGGGCTGCGTGTAGTGCTACCGGAAATCAGCACGGTTAATTCCGTGGCGGCCATCAACGATCCAGCTACACCTCAGCTCCAGTCTCAGGACTTTACCACGGTTGCTGACTCACTCAATATTAAACCGCCGCTACAGTTTGATGACAAAGCCACCCGTCTCAATGGTTATCTTGTCAATCACAGTGAATTTTCCTCGCCGAATGGCATGCAGGTCTTACCGCCCTACATGCGTGTGGTCGGACAGGCATTTGAACAGAGTCCGGCACAGGAATAGACCCACCTCATGCAGCGCATTGTAGTATCATTGTTGGCCCTGTTTTTTTCCACAGCCCCTGTGGCGTTGGAGGAGCTTAGTCAGGAAGCCGCACTTAAGTGGTTGCAGAAAATGGGAGAGGCACTGCACCAACTAAATTATGATGGGGTTTTTGTCTATCAGCATGGTGAGCAACTTAGCACCATGCGTCTGGTTCACGGTCGCAACGAACAGGGTGAACATGAACGATTGGTGAGTCTTAGTGGTGCTGCGCGTGAAGTGATACGCAGTAATGATAAAGTCACCTGTATCCTGCCAGATAGTCGCTCTGTTATTGTTGAACGTAAAGACCAAAGTCGACCAGGATTCCCTCACTTATTACCTACACAAGTACAACAGATCAGTGACAGCTACCGCTTTGAACTAGGACGTCGGGCCAGGGTTAGCGGTCTGCAGGCACAACAGATTCTTATTCTCCCACGCGACCATTACCGCTATAGCTATCACCTCTGGATCCATATCGATAGTGGTATGTTACTGAAGGCAGAGTTACGAAATAAACAGCATACTATCGAACAGTTTATGTTTACTACACTGCAATTTATGCCCAACTTCCCGCAAGAGTTACTGGCACCAGATGTCAATAAAAGTGAGTTTCTCTCCTATCATTACCAGCGTCGAGATAATGTTGAACCGGTAAATGTAGAAAAAAATAATTGGCAGGTGGATTTCTTGCCTGCGGGCTTTATCTTAAAGCATCATCAATATCAGTTTCAGTCACGGCCGCAAAACGTTGGCATGACCTCTACGAGTTCGAGCGAGCCGGTACACCATCTGGTATACAGCGATGGACTTTCCACAGTTTCTGTTTTTATCGAAAAACTGCAAGCTGCCCAATCGCCCATGAACGGAGCATCCCCTTTGGGAGCAGTAAATGCCTACGCCAGTATGATCGGACAAACACAGATCACAGTGGTGGGCGAAGTACCCGAGGAGACCGTGCGTGAGATTGCCAAATCCGTGCGTTATCAGCCCTGATGGAAGAGTCCGCACGTATCCTCAAGGTTAGAGAAGGGGAAGCCTATGTAACGGCCTTACGTCAATCCAGCTGTGGCCACTGCAGTGCCCGCTCTGGATGTGGCACCTCTGTTTTGTCTCGTTATATTGGACGGCGGAGTATGGAGATGTGGGTTGATGATCCAATCGGTGTTGATGTAAACGACGAGGTGGTGATTCAATTGCACGAAACCGGTCTGTTTAAGGTTTCCTTACTGTTCTACCTTTTACCCTTAATTCTATTCATCGGTTTTGCTTTATTGGGTGATCATATTACCCAACTACTCAAGTTCAATTCAGAAGCACTGGTGATCGTTTTTGCTATCGTCGGACTTATTACCGCTTTTATGTGGCTGCACAGAACTGAGAAAAAAATAATACATGACAATCGATTACGACCTGTTATTATAAAAAGGGCAAATATATTTCCTATCCTTCCCTTATCAATGCAAAGTGACCCTTAAAGAGCTGGACTATTCATGCGAACCATAACCCCTGTCTTACTGCTAAAGAGCCTACTGCTTGCTTTATTCTTATCTTCTTCCGTATATGCCCATGAGCTACCGGAATTTACCCAACTGGTAGAACAGAATCGTGGATCTATTGTTAACATCAGTACCACTCAAAAAGTCGCTCGTCGACATCCGCAATTACCTCCCGGTGTGGAGATACCTGAGAACTCACCATGGGGTGAATATTTCCGTCGTTTTGGTGAAGAAAGTGAGGGACAGGAATACGATGCTACCTCGTTAGGTTCAGGTTTTGTTATTTCCTCTGATGGTTATCTGCTCACCAATCATCATGTGGTCAAGGATGCCGATGAGATCCTTGTGCGTTTTCATAACCGCAGCGAGTATCTGGCAAAGGTGATTGGTAGCGATGCTCGTAGTGATCTTGCCTTACTGAAGATAGATGCCAGCGGTTTAAAAACGGTCAAATTAGGCAACTCCAGTAAGACCAAAGTGGGTGAGTGGGTGATGGCCATTGGTTCACCCTTCGGTTTTGAACACTCCGTTTCGGTAGGTGTTGTTAGTGCCATCAATCGTAATCTGCCGAATGAAACCTATGTACCCTTTATTCAGACCGATGTGGCCATCAATCCGGGCAATTCCGGTGGCCCGCTGTTTAACACCAGGGGTGAAGTGATCGGTATTAATGCCCAGATATACAGCCAGACGGGCGGTTTTATGGGCCTATCCTTTGCCATCCCCATGGATATGGCTAGCGATGTTGTGGCGCAGCTGAAGAAACATGGCCGAGTCACTCGCGGTTGGCTGGGTGTCTACATCCAAAATGTCGATAAGGTTCTGGCAGAATCCTTTGGCTTGAAAAATCCCAAGGGTGCACTGGTCTCCAAGGTTTTCCCCAAGAGCCCTGCCAGTAAGGCGGGATTGAAGCCAGGGGATGTGATTATTGAATTCAACGGTACCGAGATCAGTTACTCTTCAGACCTGCCACCCTTGGTGGGACGCACAGAAATCGATAGTCGCGCCAAGCTTATCGCCATGCGCAATGGGGAAAGCATCACCAAATATGTCACTATAGAGGCCCTGCCAGAGGAGAGTGGCGCTAAAAAGGTTCCAGAACCCTCCAGTACCCGCAACACGACTCTGGGACTGGAAGTGGAAAAGATACCCCCACAGTTACGTGAACAACTGGAATTGGACAGTGGTGGTGTGCTGATTCGTAAGGTTCACCCTGGACCGGCACAAATGGCTGGTATCAATCCAGGGGATATCTTGCTGCGCATAGGTGGTAAGACCATTAAGGGCCCCAGTCACTTCCGTACACTGGTGAAAGAACTCCCAAAGGGTAAGGCTGTTTCCACCTACCTGTTGAAACAAAATGGTCAGGCTCCCCTATATCTGGCTATCAAAATACCCAAATAGGATGTTACTTACCCTGTATATGCGCACCTATTGCCACCTGTGTGAGGATATGCAGATGGCATTAGGCCCATGGCAGCAACGGCTGGGGTTTGAAATCAATACCATCGACATCGATGCGGATCCACAGCTGGTGGAGCGCTTTGATACCCTGGTCCCCGTGCTCATGGCCGGTGACCAGGAGATCTGTCACTACTTTTTAGACGAAAAAGCCCTCTCTGCTTATTTCAGCCAGCACTGATGTTCAGGTAGAATAGCGGCTGTTTTTCCCGGTCGATCAAGCAACTATCTAGTGCGCCGGGGCACAGGAAACCTCATGGCTGACTTGAAGTACATACGTAATTTTTCCATCATCGCCCACATCGATCACGGTAAATCCACATTATCTGACCGGTTGATTCAAACCTGCGGCGGACTTAGTGAACGTGAAATGGAGTCCCAGGTATTGGATTCCATGGATCTGGAGCGAGAGCGCGGCATCACCATTAAGGCCCAGAGCGTGACCCTGGATTATAAGTCCGAGGATGGGAATACCTATCAGCTGAACTTTATCGACACCCCGGGACATGTGGACTTCTCTTATGAGGTTTCACGCTCACTTTCAGCCTGCGAGGGTGCTCTGTTGGTGGTTGATGCCTCGCAAGGTGTCGAGGCACAAAGTGTTGCCAACTGCTACACCGCCCTGGAACAGGGGCTGGAAGTCTTGCCCGTTCTCAACAAGATTGACCTGCCTGCCGCAGATCCAGACCGGGTGATCAACGAAATCGAAGAGATCATCGGCATTGAGGCCCATCACGCACCACTTTGTAGTGCCAAAACAGGTGTTGGCGTGGCTGAGCTACTCGAGACTCTGGTACATACCATTCCGGCCCCGGAGGGGGATCGTGATGCGCCACTGCAGGCGCTAATCATCGACTCCTGGTTTGATAACTATGTGGGTGTCGTTTCGCTGGTTCGCGTGATGCAGGGCACACTGAAAAAGAAAGATAAGATCTACATCATGTCTACGGATC
>JAOUJT010000051.1 GCA_029883105.1 Gammaproteobacteria bacterium | reverse complement strand
TGTGCGGCAACATTTAGATAGATATTTCCATATTCAGTATTACCGACGGAGGCACTTTCCGTCTTTAATCCTAATTCATAATTACGTTTCAGTTCGGTACGAAACAGATGACTGGCACTAAGGGACAACACCGGCACGTCAGAGTAGGTGAAGGTTCCTGTGTTATAAGTCTTATAATCTCGATGCTCCAGTCCCAAGGCATAAGTGGTGTCTCCTTCAAGGCCCAGCTGACTGTATATCAGCTCCAGGCCCGAGTTCGCATTGCCACTGGTCAGCCCTAAATTATCAGGCAGTTCTGCGGTAGTAGAATAAATGGAAACAGCCGCAGCACTACCCCGTGCTCGTGAGCCATAAAATACATACTTGGCATGGCCACGCAGATAGCGTAACTCTGTGCCGGTCGCAATGGGTGAAGTACCATGGGCAAAAGAGACACCAACTCCCATCTCTAAATGACTTGAGAGCCCAAAGGTAACACCTGTCAATAAGCGAGACTCTCTCTCACTATCGCCACTGCTAGGGTCATAGAAGTCGTCTCTACCTACAATGCCAAAGTAACGAATATTACCAGTACTAATGACCTCTGCACTGCCCGAAGTCAAAGTGCCGGTCATGCCTCCAGGATGATTAGAACTCGCGGCATATATGGGGAATGTAGAGAACAGGGCCGTCAACCAAAGTAGACGTGATGCATAGCGCAATATGCTGGATATACTCATCAATACACGAACCTTTTTATCTTTATTTTATATACCTATGATAATGGCATAGTTCACAGAGGCAATCTAGCCTGCTACTCTGCGTTTCTTTGCCTCCTTCTTATCTATATCCAGCTGCAATTTACGCTGATTTAAATACTCCTTTTGCTTGGCTTGTACATAGGTTTCCTCTTCATATTCATATAACTGACGATGATACTGCTCGGTCGCTTGATACCAGTCGATAAGTAAACGCCGAAAAGAATCTGGCTCTACATGCTTTTCTGCTTGCAAGTAGCTCACTAAAGCGAGGAAATATCGCATCACATTTCTCTCTATCACGCCTTTGACACCTGCAACATAAACAGGAGCATCTGCCGTAGTACTACTATCGAGAGAGAATCCGACCTTGTTGCGTCCCAAGGTATTCAAATAACTATAGGTCGCGGCACGACTAATAAAACTCTGTGTATAGTTCAACCCCAGAGCCATTACCGTTTCATTTTGATAAGGAATAGCCTGTACATGGATACGATAATTTGTCGTCGACAAGGGACCCTTCGGTGCGTCCATCACCACCTCAAAATAACCATCCCTATTGTCGATCAACTGAAAACGGTACTCCAGCCTGTAGGTGATTTCCGGTGGTTGATAGTGTTTGCGTCCGGCAAACAGAATGAGAATATACTGCCCCTGTTGACGCTCAGTGATGCATGACTTGATATTCAGGTGCAGGATCAGAAATTCACACCACAAACGATGCTTGGACAAATGTTTACGAAAATCAGCATAACTTACCGGGATCTTCATTAGAACATGGGCAGCGAGAAGATTTCCCTGTTCGGTCGAGCTGATAGTAAAAGGAAAAGACTGAGATGTGTGCTGAGAACGAGCAACTTCGTATGCCAATAACAGACTGCGTTCCGGTACCACCAGCTCACTGGCACGACTGGTAACAGATAAAATCATCAGCACAAAGATAAAAATAAGGCGCACATGCGATGCCTCTGTTAGATATACCTTAGATATAGAGTCGCTTGCTGCAGTGTTCAAGGTCAATATTGCACCGTAAGCGTTCCTATGGCATCTGTTTTATGCTTCATGCTAAAGTTATGCCCTACATTCATTTTGAGGCTCACCCATGCGTAACACCACTCTGCTACTGGCTTTGATACTGCCAATTTCCGCCCTTGCCGCAGACAAACCCAAAACCGACAAGGAACGTCTCAGCTACACCATTGGCAGCAACATCGCCAATAATCTAAAGGCTGACCCCAAGCTGAAACTCGATATAAAACAGCTTAACCAGGGATTCAAAGACGGACTGAATGACAAAGTTAGCGATAAAAAACTCAGCTACGCCATTGGTCTGATGAATGGTCGTAATCTGAAGCGTGACCCAGCCCTGAGCCTGGATGCTGCACAGCTCACCGCAGCGATAGAGGACATCTTCAAGGGCAACAAGACCAAGATGAGCAATGAAGAGATGGCCCAGGTCATGCAGGCACTGCAACAGCAGCAGCAAGCCATGCAGCAACAGCAGCAGGCCAAGATGCAGCAACAAATGCAAGCTTTGGGTGAAGAGAACCGTAAGCAAGGTGAGGCGTTTTTAAGCACCAATCGTAAAGCCAAAGGCGTAAAAGAGACCGCCAGTGGCCTGCAATACAAGGTCATCAAGCAAGGTAGCGGCAAAAAGCCCGGCCTCAATGACACGGTAATCGCCCACTATCGCGGCACCCTGATAAACGGCAGCGAGTTTGATAGCTCCTACAAGCGTGGCGAACCCACCGAGTTTCCCGTTACCGGTGTCATCAAGGGTTGGACCGAAGCCTTGCAAATGATGCCCAAGGGCGCCAAGTGGAAACTCTTCATCCCCTCTGGTCTGGCCTATGGACCTCGTGGTGCAGGCCCGCAGATCGGACCAAACTCAACACTCATCTTTGATATTGAGTTGGTCGACATCAAATAAGTGTTACAGGCCCCCGCCAAGCGGGGGTTTTGTTTTGTAGACGGCGACTATAATTCCCGTATTGATATCTCTATATTTACTTTTCCATTACCCTCATACCAATCAGAAGACAGATCATGACGACCAAATCCTCACCGACGGATGCACTGCTGCTCATTGCGCCCGGATGCTCGCATTGTCCAGTGGTGTTGGAGGGACTGAGCCAATTGGTCAAACTGGGCATGATCGGTCGTCTACAGGTGGTCAATATTGCCAGCCATCCTGAAATTGCCTCTGAACTGGGTGTTCGGTCGGTGCCTTGGTGTCGTATCGGCGAATTTGAATTGCAGGGCAGCCACAGTCCAAGCGAACTGAAGACTTGGGCCGAACGCGCCAATCAGGCTGATGGCATCAGTCTTTATCTGGCTGAACTGCTGTCCACCGGCGAGCTCGCAAGGGCCATCGACCTAATTCAGCGCCACCCACACTGGCTAGCACAGGCCATTGCTTTACTGAGTGATCCAAATAGCGGCATGTCCATCAAAACCGGCCTGGGAGCCTTGCTGGAAGAGTTTACCGGCAGTGACATCCTCATTGAACAGATAGAGACACTTGCGCACTTATTAAAAAATGACAATCATGGCATCCGTTCCGATGTCTGCTATTTTTTAGGCCTAAGCCATAGCTCCCTGGTACTGCCCTACCTGCAGCAGGCACTGGCAGATGAGCATGCCGAGGTACGTGAAATCGCCCGCGAGACCCTGGACGAACTGGCAGAACTAGGGATTAATATGGTCATTGATGGATGATAGCGGACATACATTATTAGCACAGGCTTATATATCAGTGGCTGCACTGGTATAATCGACCTGTTTACTAGGTTATATAAATCAGGACAAGAGCATGCCCTACTTCGTATACAAGATAGATGAACAACTGATCGTCAAGGAACTGAATCTGCTGGCCGAGTTCGAAAACTTCAAGGAAGCCAAGAACTTTGCCAAGGACCAGCGTGCTGCAGATACAGAGATGTCTGCGCAGGCCATTAAGGTCATCTTCGCCAACAATATTCTGGAGGCAGAAGAGCAGCTGCAGGAACATCGCGACAAACCCATTATGATGGAGTGGGAAAAATAAGCCCCGATGGACGAAACAGAATACCGCGACACCTATCAAACCATCAATGAGACCCGCTGCTGGTTTGAAAAAGCCATCAACTCGCGCAAATGTCTGTGTGCCCGCATGGAACGCTTTAATCTGGCCGACCGTGAAGGTGTGCGCTGTACCATGAAGGAAGGGCAGTTACAGTGTCATGCCCTGCTGGCAGCCCTACGAGAGAAGGCCCTCTTTGCCCTACAAATTACCAAGCTGGATGGTCCGCTGCCCCATGCCAAAGAGGTTAAGGTACAACTGGGTGGCATGTTGGGGCTACAGGCGGCCTTACATCCAGAGCTGTCTGAGGCAGATACTGTGGCAGACATATATGCGTGCATCAATGAGGCGATAGAAAAATACACGGCTATTGAGCAGTTTCCCTTTGTGGAGATCATCAAAACTGTAGTACAAATTGAAGGTCGCACCACACGTCGCAAAGACAGGCGTAAATAACAGCTATCAACGCGCGTTCATGGAGGAGACATGCACACACCATCACTATCCATACTCTACCCCTTTTTAGCCATGGTCGGCCTGACCTTATTGGTATGGGTCTGGATGTACATCACCCGCACCAGGGTCGTTATTACGGGTAGGCTGGGCATGGACGACTTTCAGTCTGCCGGGCAGAAAGAACCATTTCCTTCTGACGTTCGATACGCAGGTGAAAACTTCAGTAATCTGTTTGAGATGCCTGTACTGTTTTATGCCCTCTCCATTCTGCTCTACATCACCCATACCGTTACTGAAACCCAGATCACGCTGGCCTGGTGGTATGTCGCCTTTCGAGCTGTGCACAGCCTGATCCACTGCAGTTATAATAAAGTTCTGCACCGGCTGAGCATCTACCTCATCAGTAGTCTGGTTCTGTGGGGGATGTGGGGAATGTTTGCCTATGAAATCCTGATAAATACCCTGGTACAGGTCTGATCGCTTCATATATACGGTATTACGAGAGAAGAAGTAATCAGAACTATCCAGCTAAGATCTTTTCAATCATGACTCAAGCCTGATAAGTGCATAACTGGTCGCCACTACAGACAGCTTATGATAGATTTCACCGCTCACTTAAACAGATAATAAGCCGACCATTTTTGTGTCTCACATCCAGCAGCTTCTCGCCCGACTCACCCATTGCATGCGTGTCGATCAACATCGACTGCGTAAGCGCATCCGTGGTATTGAGCGAACAAAAAAAACGACACAAGAAAAACAGAAGACCCTCGAACAATTAGAGGCACAGATAGAGAAGTCAGCCTCAAAACGGCTATGGCGGGAGCAGAACCTGCCCAAACCCGAATATCCGGATCTGCCGGTATCGGCTCGCCGGGAGGAGATTAAAAAGACCATCGCCGAAAATCAGGTCGTGGTGATTGCCGGGGAGACCGGCTCGGGTAAGACCACCCAGCTCCCCAAGATCTGTCTGGAATTGGGGCGAGGCACTGCGGGCCTCATCGGCCATACCCAGCCTCGACGCATCGCCGCGCGCAGTGTCGCCACTCGAGTGGCCGAAGAGTTGAAAACCACGGTTGGTCAGATAGTCGGCTTCAAGATTCGCTTCAGTGACCATGTCAGTGACAATACCTATGTAAAACTGATGACCGACGGCATCCTGTTGGCAGAGGCCCTGCATGATCCCTTTCTGGACCAGTACGACACCATCATCATCGATGAGGCCCACGAACGTAGCCTCAATATCGACTTCCTCCTCGGTTACCTGAAACAACTGCTGTCACGCCGCCCCGACCTTAAGCTAATCATCACCTCGGCTACCATCGATACCGAGCGTTTCGCTCAACACTTCGACAATGCCCCCATCATCGAGGTAAGCGGTCGTACCTATCCGGTGGATGTCCGTTACCGTTCACTGGAAGAGCAGGACGGTGATATGGTTCAGGGTATCCTCGATGCGGTGGACGAGGTGTCGCGAATCGACCGCGGCGATATTCTTATTTTCCTATCCGGTGAACGGGAGATCCGTGAAGCCAGCGAGGCACTACGTAAACATCGCCCGCCGGGCACCGAGATCCTGCCGCTATTCTCACGCCTCTCTGCGCAGGATCAAAATCGCGTCTTTCAGGCCCACGGCCAACAACGCATCATCCTCTCCACCAACGTCGCAGAGACCTCGCTAACGGTACCGGGGATCAAATACGTTATCGACACAGGCCTGGTTCGCATGAGCCGCTACTCCTTCCGTAGCAAGGTACAACGCCTGCCCATCGAGAAGATCTCCCAGGCCAGTGCCAACCAGCGCGCCGGACGTTGTGGCCGAGTCAGTGCCGGTATCTGTGTCCGCCTCTATGATGAAGACGATTTTCTCAACCGTCGCGAATTTACCGAACCGGAGATCCTGCGCACCAACCTGGCCTCGGTAATCCTGCAGATGGAGAACCTGAAGTTGGGTGATATTGCCGACTTTCCCTTTGTAGAGCCGCCCGACAGCCGTCTGGTGAGCGACGGATACAAACTGTTGTTTGAGCTGGGTGCGGTCGACAAACGTCAGCAGATCACTAAATTGGGTCGAGAGCTGGTACGTATGCCCATTGACCCCAGACTGGCACGCATGATCTTCGAGGCCAACCGTACCGGTTGTCTGCGTGAGGTGATGATCATCATCTCGGCACTGTCCATACAGGACCCGCGCGAGCGGCCCATGGACAACGCACAGAGAGCCGATGAAGCGCATAAGCAGTTCTGGCACGACGATTCCGATTTCATGGCCCTGGTGAAGCTCTGGGACAGCTTCGAAGAACAGCGCCATCACCTCACCAACAGCAAGCTACGCAACTGGTGTCAAAAGAACTTCCTCGCCTGGATGCGTATGCGTGAATGGCGCGATATCCACAGCCAGCTGATGAATCAGGTGAAAGAGAACAAGATGCACCTCAACGAAGAGGAGGCGGATTACGACTCTATCCACAAGGCTCTGCTCATTGGTCTATTGGGACATATCGCCTTCAAATCGGAAGAACACGACTATATTGGTGCACGTAACATCAAGCTGCATATCTTCCCCGGCTCCAGTCAGTTCAAAAAGAAACCCAAGTGGATGATGGCCGCAGAGCTGACCGAAACCACTCGCACATATGCACGTATGGTGGCAAAGATACAACCACAGTGGGTGGAAGAATTGGCCCAACATCTGTTGAAGCGCAGCTACTTCGATCCCCACTGGGAAAAGAAGGCCGCGCAGGTGGCTGCATTTGAACAGACCACCGTCTACGGCCTGCTGATCAATCCCAAGCGCAAGGTGAACTACGGACCGATAGATCCCAAGACCTCACGTGAGCTGTTTATCCGCGGTGCCCTGGTCAACGGTGAATATCATACCCACGCTCCCTTCTTCGCCCATAACCAAAAAATGCTGGATGAGATCATCGAGCTGGAACAGAAATCACGCCGCCAGGACATCCTTGTAGACGAAGTCATCCTCTTTCAGTTCTATGACGAACGTATCCCCGAGGGCATCTACAGCGGTAAACATTTCGAGAGCTGGCGTAAAACCGCCGAGGCCGAAGATCAAAGCTTGTTGTTCCTGCAACGAGACTACCTTATGCGTCATGATGCCGATGAGGTAACGGCAAACAGGTTCCCGGATCAACTACTACTGGGCGCACTGGAATTGCCACTCAGTTATCAGTTTGAACCCGGGCATGTTGATGATGGCGTCAGCATCACCGTGCCTGTGGCCTTACTCAATCAAATACCTCAGGCACCGCTGGACTGGCTGGTACCGGGACTGATTGAAGACAAACTGGTGGCGTTGATTAAATCCCTGCCCAAGAGCCTGCGACGAAACTTTGTTCCCGCCCCCGATTTTGCCGCTGCGGCACTGGACGCCATCAACTACCGTCAGGGCAATCTTGTTGAGGTGCTTGCGCATCAGTTACAACGTATGATGGGTAGCCCCTTTCCTGCCAATGAACTTAGCGAAGAGAAACTGGCAGATCATCTACGCATGAATATTCGTGTCCTCGACGAGAACCAGCGTCTTATCGCCCAGTCGCGTAATCTGTCTGAATTGAAGGAGCAATTCAGTGACCAGGCGGCAGACAGTTTCAGCGTCGCTCTACCCTCTTCTCCACTGGCACGTAGTGGTATCAGCACCTGGGATTTTGAAGAGCTGCCCAGGAGTGTAGAAATAGAGCTACATGGCCAATCCATTACCGCCTACCCGACTCTGGTAGATGAAGATGATAGTGTCGCAATACAAGTAGTCGATACCAAAGATGCTGCACAGAGCTTACACGCAGAAGGGCTGATTCGCCTGTTGTCTCTTAATCTTAAAGAAAAGATAAAGTATCTGCGCAAGCAATCGCCACTAAGCAAACAGGACTGTCTGCACTACGTAGAGATAGACAGCTGTGAGCAGTTACGTGAAGATTTTAGTGATGCCTTGTTAAAAGATGTCTGTCTGCGAGATGGTATAGAGATACGTAGCTGCTCACAGTTCGAGAGCAGACTCACGCAGGTGCGGGAAAATTTGCTCTTGGAAGCGAACAAACTGGGAGCCGTCATCAGTGAGGTCCTGTCTATGTATTATCGCTTGGGACTAAAACTCTATGAATGCAGCGCGCCAGCCTGGGAAGAGGTGGTCGCCGATATACAGGAACAAATGGACAATCTGATCTATGCCGGTTTCATGCGTGAGGCAAATTATCAATGGTTGCTGCAATACCCCCGCTATTTAAAGGCAATTCAAATACGATTGGATCGTCTGCAAGGCAATCTGGATAAAGACATTAAGAAGATGAACGAAGTGCGTGTGCACTTTGATTACTATCTGCAGTGTTATGATGAAGGAACTGTGGATGCAGTGCGATTGAATGAATATCGCTGGCATATCGAGGAGTATCGTGTCTCCCTCTACGCCCAGGAACTAAAGACCGTATTGCCTGTATCAGCAAAACGTCTACAACAATTAAAACAAGGTTTGAAATAAAAGCTCTGTACTAAAGCAAAACCCACTCAGCACTTTGTAATAGTGAGATCTCACGGTCGTGCAACAAAACCTCACGCACATAGCGAATGCCTAAGTCGTCTTCATTCTCGCGCAATAATTTACCGAATACAGAGTTATAAGAACGGTTGGCCGTAGCCTGTATGATCTTACGATGCGTCAGATGATATTCCTGTATCACTTCGACGGTAGTTACCGTTGACTGTCCCTGGCTTTTTAGTGAGTGAAGTACATCTTTAACAGAATCGATATTGATTAACACCGTCTCCATAACTCCACTCCTCATATTGTCAAAATACACTTATGCCATCATAGGCCGTGTGTATATCACTATTTTTCTGTTACATCCATGCAACAAAGCTTGCCGATAGAGTTTTATACATCAAAATTTCTTTATAAACAAACATCAAAATAGTATGTTTTTGGGGAAATTATATATCCCTTATAAATCCGTAACCTAGCCAGGTATTTTGTTATGGCAAAACCGAGGCTCATTTACACATAATATAATTAGCAGTCAATTAACTTTTACGATTTAGACGTTCAGCGTGTATTTCGCAATGGAATTATCGATTTACAGTAACTAAAGGTACATCGATAGTGTGGTCTTATTTCAATCCATCGGTCTGTGCCGTGTATCGAGATGGTTCTGTATGCAGCATGGGCTTTGATTACTTTCTCACAGATACCACACTATCAGTCAATACTTGCTCATCGATGGGATAGCGCAGGGCCGCATGAAATGGAAATCGACTACTAATACGTTCAAATTGGTGGGCAAACTCTTTTTCGTAAAACACAATAATACGGGTCTCCGGCTTTACTTGTAATACTGCCATCATCGACTCCAAACTGCTGGTGCGATCACGAAAGTCCGATTGAAAATTAAATTCACAAACCACCATGGCATAATTATTTTTCTTCAATAGACTCAATGCCTTACGCATAGAAGTTACTGTTTCCACCTGAAAACCCGCACGCCTATATATGGGGCTAAAATCAGGATATCCACCCAGTTCGACGATCATCAGCAAGCTCGTATTGCTCATAGTTCTACTCATATTAGAAGATTCTGTTATTATATTTTGTCTTTGGCCATAATCCTAGCAAGCCCACTATGAACGTACTGAATGACGCTGAAATTCATGAGTTGAAGGAAAAACTCTATCAATTAGGTATCGAGCATCGTGATTTGGATGACATCGTTGAACGTCTGTATGAGGCCGCTTATGTCGATCAGTTACAGATTAGCCGTATCAAACGCCGTAAATTACAAATCAAGGACAGCATGACCCGTATTGAAAGCCAATTAATACCGGACCTTAACGCCTGAGATAGTTGTTTGGATTAGATGGATGTTGATAGCACCAAAGCAGCATTAGCCGTAATAAAACCTATGAAAATATCATAAATCCATACATATCAAATTTATGTATCATTGATCATCCCTGTGTAACTCATGTAAACGTGTCGCAATAATGGTATGCCATATCACCAAAAATATCGTCGGCATAGCAATACCGGTAATCACATCGGTAATAGTCAATATTCCTATATTTGGTATATTTCTTGAGGCGACATAGGTGGCGGCTAGCGAGGCAAAAAAGGCACCAACACGCAAACTAAATCGATAATCCTTTATACGAACTGGCAAGTAATTCAGTAATAATAGCCTGCGTATGATCTACTTTGACTTACATGTAGCGCTTATGCCTTTTCAGGCTTAACCCTTGCGGCGGTTTCCATGGCTCTCACTCTACACTCGTCAACATCATTCCCATGCGCTAGAGCAACACCCATTCGACGACGAGTAAATGACTCCGGCTTGCCAAATAGGCGAATATCACTGCCTTCCACATGCAGTGCACGTTCCACATCGGCAAAGGCGATGCCCTTGGCATCCATGCCACCATAGATCACCGCGCTGGCACCCTTGTCTCTCAGTAGCGTGGAGACAGGCAGGCCTAAAATGGCTCGTGCATGCAGGTCAAATTCATTCTGATACTGGGTCACCATTGTCACCATGCCGGTATCGTGAGGCCGGGGACTTACCTCGCTAAACCAGACATCATCACCACGCACAAACAGCTCCACACCAAACAGTCCTCTGCCCCCAAGATTATCGGTAATGGCCCTGGCAATCTCCTGTGACTGCTGTTTGGCTAATTCACTCATGGCTTGTGGTTGCCAGCTTTCGACATAATCACCCTGCTCCTGAATGTGGCCAATCGGCTCACAGAAATAAGTTTCGATCTCGCCTTGCTCATTTACAGCGCGCACGGTTAGCTGGGTAATCTCGTAGTCGAAACGGATCATCTCCTCAACAATGACGCGGCCGCGATTTACCCGCCCACCGCTCATGGCATAGTCCCAGGCCTTGATCACATCATCAGGGCCATGCACTGTCGATTGTCCTTTACCAGATGAAGACATGACCGGTTTAATGATGCAAGGGTAGCCAACAATATCGTCGATTGCCTGCTGCACCTCTTCGGCACTTTCGGCAAAGGCATATTTGGAGGTAGGTAGACCCAGCTCTTCGGCAGCCAGACAACGTATACCCTGTCGATTCATGGTCAGTTGAGTAGCACGTGCCGTGGGAATGACTTCAGCCAGTCCTTCACTTTCGATCTGTGCTAGCATATCCGTATCAATGGCCTCTATTTCCGGCACAATAAAGTGTGGACGCTCCTGCTTCACCAGCTCATAAAGGGCATGGCCATCAGCCATATCAATAACATGTGCCCGATGTGCCACCTGATGACCTGGCGCATCTGCGTAACGATCCACCGCGATCACTTCGACCCCCAGTCGTTGCAGGGAAATGATCACCTCCTTCCCCAATTCACCAGAGCCCAGGAGCATGACGCGTATGGCGTTGTTAGAAAGTGGCGTACCTATACGCATGGGGATACCTGCTTGTAGTGGTTAATGAGCATATTTTCGCATAATAAAACGAACCGGGTATAGCACTGATAAAACATACTGCGTGAATGTGTGCACGAGCAAATTCTTATTGGAAGCTACCTATACTTATGCAACGTGAAATCCATAATTTTGTGTCATAAACTTTCGGCTCAGACACATAAGCTCATGTACCCTTTACGAAAGACAAAATATTACGACCGAATAGATGATTCTATTACAGGCTTGTTTCCCGCCGGTAAAAAGTCTGTAGATTCACATTATCGGTGTGACACGCAGCACATTTTCTGTGTAGTCTGTTTCTAACGCCAAGAAGAAATGTACACGGAGATCGATATGAAACAGTCGAAACCTGTCACACAAGAGAACAATATTCTTTCCAATATAACCAGTTGTATGACTTTATTCATTCTAGCCATCGCAACTTATGCCATTGCGATGTTTATGCTATCCAGCAGTAATTATCAGACTGCAGTAAGTGTAACCAGTACCATTGAAAATCGGGTATTGAATCTACGCAGTGAGTTTAACAAGCAGGCTCAGCTGTGGAATCACTCCAGTTTTGTGAAGCTGAATCGTGTTGAGCAAGAGAGAATTTGGAAAAAATTTGTTGTCTCACATCACCGAATCCAGGCCGAAGCCATTTCTACCTTTGCTGATATCAAAGATGACTCTAAAGCCAAACAGCAGTTAGGCATGTTTCTCGGTCTTTATACCGACCTGAGTACTCGCTATGAATACCAAAAGCAACGCATGGAGATCGGTGATGAGGTCAGCTTTACCAGCCAGCGCAACATGACGGCTTTGGTAAATCAGTCTAATACCTATCTGGATCAAACCTTAAAGACTTTACGTAGTGAAATTGTGGCTCTGAACTCGAACAACAATATGTTAATCGATAGCGGTTCTCTCGCTTCCGTGGTCGCCCTAGCGCTCATCATCCCGATGATGTTGTTTCTCTCTGCCGGGATGTATTACCGTCAACGAGTTTTATAAGCAGCAATACTGACATTGCATATCGAAAAATACCGTGGCTATCGCGGTATTTTTTTATCTCTGCTTTTGTTTGTTTTTTTCTTCGCCGATGTTCTTTTCTGGCTGCCTTGTTTATGATCCTTCTTATGCAGACCTGTATGCTGCGTACGTATTATCTTCGCACCTTTACGGCTACCCCGTACGCCTTCACTGCTGTCACCAGTTCCTTCCGGTTGCCAAACAGGGATCAGATGATGTTTGCCATTGCCAATCAGATCCGCCCTACCCATACGCTTTAAGGCATCACGCAGTATGGGCCAGTTATTGGCATCATGGTAACGCAGAAAGGCCTTATGCAAACGACGTTGTTTCAGACCCCGCGCACTAAACACCGCTTCACTCTCTTTACCCACCCGTTTAAGGGGATTACGACCACTGTGATACATAGCCGAAGCGATGGCCATAGGAGAAGGCAAAAAGGCCTGTACCTGATCGGCACGAAAACCGTTTCGCTTCAACCACAGAGCCAGGTTCATCATATCCTCATCGGTGGTACCAGGATGAGCAGCGATAAAGTACGGGATCAGATACTGTTCCTTACCTGCCTGGGCAGAATATTTTTCGAACATATCTTTAAAGCGATCATAGCTACCCATGCCTGGCTTCATCATCTTCGACAGCGGCCCTTCCTCGGTATGCTCAGGCGCAATCTTAAGATAACCACCAACATGGTGAGTCACCAACTCCTTTACATACTCAGGGGATTCCACTGCCAGGTCATAACGCAGGCCAGAGGCGATAAATACTCTCTTCACCCCCTTCAGCTCACGGGCACGACGATAGAGGTGGATCAAGGCACTATGATCGGTATTAAGATTTTTACAGATCCCAGGATGGACACAGGAGAGACGACGACATAGGGATTCTATCTCTTCACTCTTACAAGCCAGACGATACATATTAGCCGTAGGACCACCCAAGTCGGAAATCACACCGGTAAAGCCTGGT
>JAOUJT010000162.1 GCA_029883105.1 Gammaproteobacteria bacterium | reverse complement strand
TATCGCGTATGGTCTCCACTTCACGAATGATGGAATCCTCTGAACGGCTCTGAATAATACGACCTTCATGTTCGGTAATGGAACAAAAGGTACAGCCACCGAAACAACCGCGCATGATGTTGATGGAAAAGCGGATCATCTCATAGGCGGGAATATTTGCCTCCTTATAGCCCTGATACGGGACACGGGTATAGGGCAGTTCAAATACCCTGTCCAGTTCTTTGGTAGAAAGCGGTATGGGTGGCGGATTGATCCACACCTCACGCTTTCCGTGACGCTGGATCAAGGCTCGTGCATTACCGGGATTGGTCTCCAGATGAAAGACTCTGGAGGCATGGGCATAGAGTATAGGTTCATCCCTTAGCTTCTCATAGGCAGGCAGACGTACCACGGTCTTCTCTTTACGAACCACATGACGGTGCAGTTGTATCACCTGCTCACCGGTATCGGTGGTCCCTGTAGACTTGTCACACTCGGTCTGTTCAGCGTATGGATCAGGGTGGTGTTCCAGGCGTCCAGGGGTGTCCAGAAGCGTAGAGTTCAGCTCATCCCAACCAGCAGGTACCTCTTTACACAGAAAGGCTGTACCACGGATATCGGTTAGCTCAGAGATCGCTTCCCGTTTTGCCAGACGATGGGCAATCTCCACGATTTGACGTTCACCGTTGCCGTAGACCAGCAGGTCGGCCTTGGCGTCCAGCAATACCGAGCGGCGCACCTTATCCGACCAGTAATCGTAATGTGCGATACGCCGCAGGCTGGCCTCAATGCCGCCGAGGATGATCGGGGTCTCTTTGTAGGACTCACGACAGCGCTGAGAGTAGACCAGCACCGAACGGTCAGGGCGTTTCCCGGCCTCGCCGTTGGGGGTATAGGCATCGTTGCTGCGGATCTTGCGGTCCGAGGTATAACGATTGACCATGGAATCCATGTTGCCAGCGGTGACACCGAAGAATAGATTGGGTTGTCCCAGCCGCTTAAAATCCTCGGCTGAATCCCACTCCGGCTGGGCAAGAATACCGACACGAAACCCCTGTGCCTCCAAGACACGACCTATTACTGCCATGCCAAAGCTTGGATGGTCCACGTAGGCATCGCCAGTTACCAGGATAATGTCGCAGGAATCCCATCCGAGGGCATCCATCTCCGCCCTGGTCGTAGGCAACTGGAGGGCGTTACCAAAGCGTTTCGCCCAATATTGGCGATAGGAGAAAATGTCAGTAGCGGTTTGCATAGGGTGTCAGCGATTGGGGAAAGGGATCATCGTCGTAGTATATCAGGCCTGTGGACACAAGCAGGTCGAAAACCTGCTTACAGCTGTCCTGCGCGTTCTTCGTCCATTTGCCAGTCGTAGGTACAATCCAGATGCGAGCGCACCTCAACCAAGCCTTGTAGGCCATCTTCCACCAACACCTGCAGCGGTTGGCGCTGATTGAACAGGCGATTGCTACGACGCATCCAGTGGGTGCCCATTTGCGGATTCATCGGATAGGTTGTATGCAGTGAGGTGATAATGCCCACCAGATGATCCAGATGTTGCATCACCACCGGACTATCGGGAAAGGCTGCCCCCTCACGAAATTTGCGTATATTTCGCATAGGTGTCTTATCCGGCAGCCCAACGACCGCCACAATATGGTGTGACTGCAGTCCCCATTCATCCAACACCTGCATTATGGTGATGGTGAGAGAGACTCTTTCCTCTGCGGTCATGGCGGTCATTCAAATACCCGACTATTAAACTCGTGAATTGTGCTAGTCTACCGGTTTTCCCCTGATCGCACAAACCGTCGCGATCCTGGAGTGGGTGCCTGGAGCCGGTAAATGTGGCAAACTGGAGCCGATAATCGTCTAGCAAATAATGTGGTTATAAAGATGTCTGAACATGAATTGGGTAAAGAAGAACAGGTTCTCGCGGTAATGAAACGGGTACTCACCGACATCGCCAAAGAGACCTTCGCCAAACCGGGCCATGTCCATCCCCTGTCGGAAGATACCATCCGCAATATGCGTGATTGTCTGGGACTGATCGCGATACGTGAGTCTGAACTGCAAGAGGATGCGGGTCGTAGCTCCACTGCACGTCCGCAATTTATCGATGAGCCCAACCGGGCAGTCGTGGTGCCGATTAGTGAGATCAAAAAGCGCAGTGAGTAGCGGGGATAAAGGCTAGTGTGATTCGGTCTTCGTAGCCGCACAACGCAGGCAACGGTATCGGGTCACCAGCTTACCCTGCTTTACATCGAACTGACTCTCGGTCACCACTTCCCATTTATGCAGACCGCTCTTGCAGAGGTTGCGGCCCTTAAACTTGTCCGAAAGTTTAGGTTTCTTAAATGCGAGAACATCACCCATGTGTTTGACCCTGTTTGCTAACGGCAGAATTCCATATGGATTCTAGTCCAGGCAACATTTGTATACGAGGACAAATATGGCTTTTATAAAACTGGCATCTACCAGCGATATCAAAACTGGCAAGATGGAGCGTTATTCTCATGCTGGCGAGCGTATCCTGATCTGTCATGTAGACGATGGTTTCTATGCCGTTAGTGATAACTGTAGTCACGAAGACTTTTCCCTCTATCTGGGTGCATTGCACGGTGAGGTGGTTAAGTGCTCGTTACATGGTGGTAAATTTAATGTAAAAACTGGCGCGCCGGTAGAAGAACCTGCCTGTATCGCGCTGCGTACCTATCCGCTAGAAGTACGTGACAACGACATCTATGTGGATATAGACCACTAATCCATACTAATCACAGGTGTAAAACCGCATGCTCACTACATTGCAGGTGATTCTCAAACTGCTATACATTTAGTAGGGTAAATGAGCGTGTGGTCTGTCTATGGAAAATCTGTTATCTCTCTCTCGTGCCGCCAAATTGGTGGGTATTTCACGCGGTGCTCTGCAAAAAATGGTTCAGGATGGACAACTCACCAGCTTCGAAGGTGAACTGCGTATGCATGACCTGGCCCTCGCCTTCCCCGAAGCAAAACTGGAACAACATCGAGAACTAGAACGCTATGAACGCATCATCGATCAGGCGCTGATACGTGCCCGCTATCGTAAGATGCAGGATCTGATTACGCCGGATCTGGCCACCATGACGGCTAGAGCCGCAATCCTGAATAAAGAATTGATAGCAACCAAGCAACGCTTCAAGCAGTACCTAAACACGATAGAACAACTGCAAGCGATGCTTTCTGCACCACAAGCCAATCATCTGGATCCGGATACCGCAAAGTTGCTCAACAACTGGATTAATCAGGCAAGCGAGCAAGAGCAGGATACTGATGCAGCACTCCCCCACCTAAGTGACAAGGACGCCTACCTGAAGATGATGGCGGCCCATGTTCGTCTTATGCCCAGTGGACACGATTTCTTTCTCGAGGGTGCCGACAGCATACTTGAGGGGGCATTACAGCATGGTTTTTCGCTAGATTATGGCTGTAACAGTGGCAACTGCGGTCTCTGCAAAGCCCGGCTGCTATCGGGTCAGGTCAAGCCCATAAAACATTCAGACTTCCGCCTGAGCGAAAGCGAAAAATTGGATAACATTATTCTGATGTGCTGTTCGACACCAGTGACCGACATCACCCTGGAGGCCACCGAGGCCCACAGCAGTGAAGATATCCCGGAACAGCACATCGATGTCACCATACGTAAGATAGAGCAGCAGGAGAATATGCTCATCCTGCAGACCCGTACGCCCCGTACACAACGCTTGCGCTTTATGGCCGGGCAGATGGTCAATGTTCAGTTGGACGAAGAACTAAGGGCCGAGTTGCATATTGCCAGCTGTCCCTGTGATGATATGAACATACAGTTTCATATCCCATATCTACAGGGTGATCCGGTTTCCGAACACATACATCATCACCTGGATCGCACGGCAAAATTGACTATGCAGGGGCCATTTGGGAATTTTGTACTCACAGAAGAGAGTATGAGCCCGCTTGTCTTTATCGCCTACGATTCGGGTTTTGCCCCCATCAAAGGTCTCATAGAAAGCGCCCTGGCGCAGGAACTGGCAGAATCCATACATCTTTACAGAGTGAGCAATGCAGGCACAACTCACTACATGAGTAATGTGTGCCGGGCCTGGCAGGATGCCCTGGATGAGTTTCACTATACAGATATGGAGGTGGCTTGTGGCGATACAAAGCATTTAGATACGATCATCGCTGCCCACCCTGCTATAGGAAACTATAACGTGTATATTGCCGGGCCAGAATCCTGGGCCAGTGTGGCCCGTGACTATTTTAGTGGACCCGGCAAACAACCCGGACAACTGAAGATTGAAACGATGCGGTATTAGTCTTCGATCCAGCTTTCAAGCGCAGCAATAATACCTTTCGCCTGATCCTTACTGGAGATGTTGAATTTAGACTTTTGCATGTAGATGCCATTACGTTTCTGATAACGGCGTATGGTGTATTTATCCGGACCGTACTCTTCCTTGGCCCTATTCCAATCCTGATAGCGATAGATAATGGTAGACCAGGCCCCCTTAGACAACACGACCTTGTCCAACTCTTTAACGGTTTCTACACCTTCATCTTCGTAAGTTACCGTCAATTCATCTATCGTTTCAGCCATATCGTCCTCATTTCAAATCAAACAGCGGGTTATAGCTGCATGATAGCCTGTCACTGAAACAGCTCCAAGCAAAATATACCCCAGTAATTCACTTGACTATTATTACCCGAGTAATATACTTGGTTTATATATCCGTGAACACAGGTTCCCTAGCTGTTCCTATGTCCCAGATGAGCACTTTTTCTCAGTTTAAAAACTCTTCGTCATTATCGGGCCTACGGCCCGTTTTTTTTTCTGCAGCAAAATCTGTTTTAATATGCGCTCACTTTATAAGAAATGATATTTAGCATGCCCAACTATATAGAAACCTCGGTGGAAACCTTCGAACAAGACGTTATTCAGGCCTCACATAAGAAAGTCGTATTACTGGATATGTGGGCAGACTGGTGCCCGCCCTGCATTACCATTGCGCCGATACTGGAGCAGGTCGTTAGCCAGTACGATGGTGCTGTCAGCCTGATTAAGATTGAGGTCGATGAGGGACATAATATGAAGATAGCAGGACGCTACCAGGTGCGTGGATTTCCAACCATTCTACTGCTTCAAAATGGTGAGGAGAAAGGTCGATTCAGCGGTGCCAAACCTGCGTCGTTCATACACGATTTTATTGCCCAAAACAGCGATCTATAGTTCATCTTCCAGCGATCACAGTGTACTATGGGACGAGCGATAACTCGCTGATAGATAAGATAATACTAATCGTACGCAGGAAAGCGGCATCGCAATGAAACGTATAATGGTCTTAAACTCCAAGGGTGGCAGCGGCAAAAGCACCATAGCCAGTAACCTGGCAGGTTATTATGCCAATTGGGGTATGAAGGTCGCCCTGGCAGATTTTGATCCACAGCGCTCCAGCCTCGATTGGTTGCGCGCACGCTCTCAGGAGTACCCGCGCATCTACGGGATCTCTGCATCCAATGACACGGTAGCCATTCCGCCTGACATCGATCTATTGGTGATGGACACACCGGCCAGTGTGCAGAAAGAGAAACTGGAGGCCTATATTCATCAGGCCGACGTTATTATCATCCCTGTACTACCCTCGCCCATGGACATACGTGCAGCGGCAAAATTTATACATGAGTTGCTACTGGTATATCGCGTCTCCAGAGAAAATACCAAGGTTTGTGTGGTAGCTAACCGGGTGAGAATACGCACTCTTGCCTACCGGGCGTTGGAGCGCTTTGTAAAGGCCCTGAAGATTCCTTTTGTCACCACACTTCGAGAGTCCCGAAACTATCTGCAGGCGACAGAAAGTGGTCAATGTATCTTTGAAATTCCGGGGCGGCGCACAGAAAGGGATGTAGAACAGTGGCAGCCACTGATTAAGTGGCTACATATCGATGATTCAAATGAAGAGACAGAAACTAGTAACGAAAATTGATATACCATCCGCAGAGTGAATAACCCCCAGCTTTACCCTTACGGCTAGCTGCTAACTGCTAACTGCTAACTGCTAACTGCTAACTGCTAACTGCTAACTGCTAACTGCTAACTGCTTCATCATCATCAACAGAATCTTGTAACAACTCTATATCTTTCATCGACAACACATTATCGATATTAAGAATAACAATAAAATCAGAACTATCCGACTCGATCTTACCCATACCACGAATAAAGTCCGTGTCAATCTGACCACCAAAGGTAGGTGCCAGCTCAATATTCTCGGGATAGATATTGATCACCTTACTGACAGCATCGATTAAAAGCCCCACATCCATAACAACATCTTGGTAATGGATCTCGGTAATAATGATACAGGTTCGGTTACTTATCTCGATCTTCTCTTCAATAAGACGTTTTTTCAGATCGATGACAGGAACAATCTTACCTCGAAGATTGATCGCACCGTGTACAAAAGGAGGCATACGAGGAACTGGAGTAGGTTCAAAATACTCAAGGATCTCTTTCACCTGACCCAGGCTTAAAGCAAACTCTTCAGCATTGAGGAAAAAGGTCAGATATTGATTAATCCCCTCCAACTTATCATTAATAGCCAAATTAACATTTGTAGGTGCTAGCTGTGACATCTTGTTACTCTCCCGTATGAGACATTATGCATAGTGCATAATTTCTGCTGGTATCTTG
>JAOUJT010000199.1 GCA_029883105.1 Gammaproteobacteria bacterium | reverse complement strand
CGAGTTACAACTGTCCAATGTGCAGCTGAGAGTTGGGGATGGCTGGCAGGGGTGGCGCGAGCAGGCACCATTTGATGCCATTATTGTCACCGCTGCACCGGAGAAAGTCCCCACTGCGTTATTAGAACAATTGGCCGATGGCGGTCAACTGGTGATTCCTGTGGGTGAACAGGAAAGTACCCAAAGGTTGATGTTGATCACACGCAAGGCAGACCAGTTCGACGAGCAAGTGTTAGACTTGGTGTCGTTCGTGCCCTTGGTAAAGGAGTCCAAGTGAAAATCTTTTCTACCCTCTATGAAATGACCATGCGTTGGTCTCGTCATCCTCGTGCCCACTGGTATTTAGGTGGTTTGAGTTTCGCCGAATCCTCTTTTTTTATTATTCCACCAGACGTGATGTTGGCACCTATGTCTCTGGCCAAGCCTGAGAAGGCATGGCGTTATGCGACACTCACTACCCTTATGTCCGTATTGGGTGGCGTGTTTGGGTATTTCATCGGCATGTATTTTTTTGATCTGGTAGAGCCACTGCTACACCAACTCCATCTGTGGGAGAAATTTTTACTGGCGAAGGAGAAATTTGCCGAATATGGATTTTGGTTCATCTTTGTCGCGGGTTTTTCACCCATACCCTATAAGGCCTTTACCATCGGTGCCGGGGTGTTGAGTATGGCCTTACTACCCTTTGTTCTGGCCTCGCTGATTGGCCGTGGCGCGCGTTTTTTTCTCGTCGCTGGTTTGATGTACTGGGGTGGCGAGAGGATGGAACAATCCTTACACAAGTATGTCGATAGGCTTGGTTGGTTGATGGTGGTCGCCATCGTCATACTCTACCTCGTTCTTCGCTAGGGATATTACGCTATATGATTTTTCGGCGGATACATAACATATCCATAATAAGCCTGGGTCTATTGCTACTGACAGCGTGTAATACCGCTCCCTTTTTCGATGGAGACAGAACTGAGTATCTCTATAGACACCAACGTTTTCATACGGTGGAGGCAGGACAAACCTTGTATTCGATTGCCTGGACCTACGGTTACGATTACCGCGTGGTGGCCAAGTGGAATAAAATAAAGGCCCCTTACACGGTTAAACTGGGCCAGCGTATCCGAGTAGCCCCCCCACCTGAATTTGATACTCGTATAGCGTCTATTGACAAAAAAAATTCGCAAAAAGATAATCAAAAGCAAGGGAAATCCAGTTCCGCACGACAATATGGTAAAAAAACTGTTAATAGTTGGTCAAAAGCCACGAAAAAGATTAACTGGCAGTGGCCAGTTAGCGGTAAGGTGGTTAGTGACTCCTCTGCATCCAGAAGTGGGCGTATAGGAATCAATATATTAGGAGATATTAATCAACCTGTATTCGCTGCTGCCGGTGGTGAGGTTGTGTACAGTGGTAGTGGGCTCAGAGGCTACGGGAAATTGGTGATAATAAAGCATGATGATGTTTATCTGAGTGCATATGCCCATAACAATAGATTACTGGTCAAGGAAGGTGAGTCGATCAATATAGGCCAAAAGATAGCCACCATGGGGAATAGCGGTACCGATAAAGTGATGCTGCATTTCGAGATACGCCGTGATGGCAAGCCGATAGATCCACTCAAACAATTGCCCAGGAAGAACCTCTAATGATGTAAAGATGTAGGGAGAGTGTCATGGCTGAGACAGATCACAATATACAGGATGTTAATGATTTGGCGCTGGTAGAAAGCAGCGACCAGGATGATAAATTTGCCGTAGCAGAAGAAGTGGAAAAAGCCATTTCTTTTGATGCTGGTGAGATTCCCAGCAGTCAGGTCGATGCGACCCGGCTCTACCTTTCCGAAATCGGTTTTTCCCCCTTACTGTCCGCAGAAGAAGAGGTCTATTATTCTCGCCTTGCCCAAAAAGGTGAGGAGAGTGGCCGCAAACGTATGATAGAAAGTAATCTACGTTTGGTCGTGAAGATTGCGCGCCGTTATTTGAACCGGGGTCTGCCATTATTGGATCTCATCGAAGAAGGTAACCTTGGTTTGATACGGGCGGTAGAGAAATTCGATCCTGAACGAGGCTTCCGTTTTTCCACCTATGCTACCTGGTGGATACGTCAAACCATCGAACGCGCCATCATGAATCAAACCCGCACCATCCGTCTGCCTATCCATGTAGTGAAAGAGATCAATACCTACCTCCGTGCGGCCCGTACCCTGTCACAGCAACTGGATCACGAACCCACTGCGGAAGATATTGCCTACAAGTTAGATAAACCTATTGATGAAGTTAAACGTATGTTTGGCTTGAACGAACGGGTGGCCTCGATGGATGAACCGATGGGCCGTGAAGTGGATAAATCTCTGCTCGACTCCATTGCCGATGAAAACACCCTTGATCCCGCTCAGGTTCTACAAGATGATGATGTCAAACATCACATCGATGAATGGCTGTGTCAGTTAAACGAAAAACAGCGTGAAGTGGTGGAACGTCGATTTGGTCTCAATGGACATGACATTGCCACACTGGAAGAGGTGGGTAACGAGATTGGGGTAACCCGTGAGCGTGTGCGTCAGATACAGATAGAGGCCCTGCGTCGTTTACGTGAAATACTGGAAACAGAGGGTTATTCCGAAGACGCCCTGTTGCATTAGATCAGGCATTCGGCGGCAGCATTAGTGCCACCACGTCTCGTCCTTCGTTGGCGAGGATGTTAAAGGTACGACAGGCTGCCGCAGTACTCATCAACTCCACACCAACCCCTTGACGATATAAGGGCGCCAGTACCTCCTCTCCGGGGAAGTGCATTGTCGCTCCACAACCCAGCAACACAACCTCGGGCTTATACTCCAGACATACCGTCAGGTGTTCTGCCTTGAGGCCATCAAAACTCTTTGCCTGCCACTCCTTGTGAATATGTGGACTCAGTATCAGACTGTGTTCCACATATAGACGCCGTTGACTTGGATCGACAGCAAGGTGCGGCGGTAAAATAAGCGTAATACCCGTTTCATCATAGGCATGGATGGCGTAGAGGTGTAATTCCTTGTCCAGACTGACCTGCATGGCTACTCCCTGATGGTTTTGCAAGGTAGAATAGGGGCCTGGATCAAATTGACAGGCCGGTGAGGCGTCAGTAATGTTAGCAGTTTTGCGCCTGGAGCTGGGAGCATAGTTTAGCAACAGTCTTACATGAGCGCATCTGGATAGTAGATTTCCTTAGAGGGTAATGTAGTTTGACATCGATTAAACCGGTTATGAAGTCCGCCAAATTGGCCAATGTTTGTTATGACATACGTGGTCCGGTATTGGCGCGTGCTCGGCAGATGGAAGAGGAAGGCCATCGCATTATCAAGCTGAACATCGGCAATTTGGCACCGTTTGGTTTTGATGCCCCGGATGAGATCCAGCGGGACGTTATCATTAACCTGCCCAGCGCCTCCGGTTATTCCGATTCCAAGGGCTTGTTTGCTGCACGCAAAGCCATCATGCACTACACGCAGAAAAAGAATATTGCAGACGTCGGTCTGGAAGATATCTACATCGGTAACGGTGCGTCCGAACTGATTGTGCTGGCGATGCAGGCACTATTAAATGCCGATGATGAGGTGTTGGTGCCTGCACCGGATTACCCGCTTTGGACCGCAGCGGTTAGCCTGGGTGGTGGTCATCCGCGTCACTATATCTGTGATGAAGGTAGTGGTTGGTTGCCGGATCTGGATGATATCCGTTCCAAAATCAGTGACAAGACCCGAGCCATCGTTCTGATCAATCCTAACAATCCCACCGGTGCCCTATACCCGGATGATCTGCTCAAAGAGATCATTGAGATCGCCCGTCAGCACCACCTCATCATCTACGCCGATGAGATCTACGATAAAATGTTGTATGACGGCGCACAACATACCGCCATTGCCTCACTGGCCGATGATGTTTTATTTGTGAGTTTTAACGGTCTGTCGAAAAACTATCGGGCCTGTGGTTATCGCGCTGGCTGGATGGTGGTATCCGGAGAGAAGCGCCATGCCGAGGATTATCTGGAGGGGTTGAATATCCTCGCCTCCATGCGACTGTGTTCCAATGTACCGGGGCAGTTTGCCATCCAGACCGCGCTGGGTGGCTATCAGAGTATCGATGACCTGGTGGGACAGAATGGTCGCCTGTTTAAGCAGCGAAATCTGGCCTGGGAGTTGCTGACCTCGATGCCCGGTGTGAGCTGCGTAAAGCCGGAGGCGGCGCTGTATCTGTTTCCGCGACTGGATCCGAAGATGTATCCTGTCAGCAACGATCAGGAGTTCGTCCTCAAGCTGCTGGAAAAGGAAAAGGTATTGGTGGTACAGGGCAGTGGTTTTAACTGGCCGGAGATGGACCATTTCCGTGCGGTGTTCCTACCCAGCGAAGATAATTTAGTAGACGCAATGGAGCGTATCGAACGCTTCCTGGCACAATACCGTAAACAATACGGTGTGAAGTGATCGACACGAGACTCTCGTGTTGCATGCAAAGAAACAGAAAATCGAAAAGAGAAATGAAATAATGAAACCCGTTAATGTAGGCCTGCTAGGTTTGGGCACTGTCGGTGGTGGCACCGTCAATGTATTAAAACGTAATGCCGAGGAGATAGCACGTCGTGCCGGTCGCGGTATTAATATCGTTCATGCCTCAGCGCGTGATCTCAAGAAACCACGAATCTGTGATACCACAGGGATCAAACTCACGACCGATTCCCAGGCCGTGGTAAGTGATCCGGATGTTCAGGTCGTGGTGGAACTGATCGGCGGCGATACTCTGGCGCTGGATCTGGTTATGCAGGCCATCGAGAATGGCAAGCATGTGGTTACCGCTAATAAGGCGCTGATCGCCAAGCATGGTAACGAGATCTTTGCCAAGGCCCAGGCCAAGGGTGTTGTCGTAGCCTTTGAGGCTGCGGTGGCCGGTGGCATCCCTATCATCAAAGCCCTTCGTGAGGGCCTCTCTGCCAACCGTATAGAGTGGCTGGCGGGTATAATCAACGGTACCGGTAACTTTATCCTCACGGAGATGCGCGACAAGGGTCGAGATTTTGCTGATGTACTGCAAGAGGCACAAGCGCTGGGTTATGCCGAAGCGGACCCGACCTTCGACGTAGAGGGCATCGATGCGGCACATAAACTGACCATCCTTGCCTCAATCGCCTTTGGTATACCGCTGCAGTTCGACAAGGCCTATACCGAGGGGATCACCAAGATCACCCGTGAGGATGTAGAATATGCTGAACAGCTGGGTTATCGCATCAAACATCTAGGTGTCTCGCGTATGACCGAGGCCGGTGTGGAGTTGCGCGTACACCCCACGCTGATCCCGGAAAAGCGTTTGATTGCCAATGTCGACGGAGTAATGAACGCGGTGTTGGTGAAGGGCGATGCCGTGGGTCCCACT
>JAOUJT010000018.1 GCA_029883105.1 Gammaproteobacteria bacterium | reverse complement strand
GCTGCGGCCATTGTCCACCAGCACCACATGGAATTCAGACAGTGAGCCATCGGGTCGGGTCTTGGGGCCGTTAAAGAAGGTAGTGTAGGTGGTGGTCTCCTGGCCGGTGGCACTACGCGCCAGCAGACGCAAGAGGCTGGAGCAGTCCTCCAGCGTTGGGACGATCTTCTCCAGGCTGGCCAGAACGATGTGGGTCTTGGGCAGGGTCGAACTCAAGTCACCGTTACCTTCGTTGGTGACGATCATGGTGGAGCCAGTGTCGGCAATGATAAAGTTGGCACCGGTAATACCCACATCAGCCTGGAGAAACTTGTCACGCATGATCTCACGCGCCTCGTTAACGATCTCCGGTACCGTCTCCAGGGTTTTTGTGTACCCCAGTGGGGTGTGGTGTTGCTTAAAGAGCTCAACAATCTGCGCCTTGGTCTTGTGTACGGCCGGCGCGATGATGTGGCTGGGAGGCTCGCCCGCCAGCTGAATGATGTACTCACCCAAATCTGTTTCGATGGGCTCGAAACCTTCTGCCTCCAACGCCTCGTTCAGGTTTATCTCTTCGCCAATCATCGATTTACCCTTGGCGATAGAGCGGGCCTCCTTCTCTTTGCACAGCTGGATAACGATAGCACGGGCCTCGGCAGGGCTTTGTGCCCAATGTACATGGCCGCCGTTACGTAGCACCTGTTGTTCAAACTGTTCCAGATAGTCGGCCAGGTTTTCCAGCACATCCTCCTTGATGGCGATGCCATGGCGTTTGATCTCATCAAATTCTGGCAAGGCCTCGATAGCGATGCGGCGTTTTTCGATAAAACCACCCTTGGCCTTGTTCATTGCCTCTTGCAGGGGAACATCATTTAAGGCCTTATGCACATTGGCTGTGAACGCTTTACTGGTGGTCAACATGCTCAGTCCTCTTCGCCGATAGCGGCTTTATCGGTTAACCCGGCCAGAACCTCGGCGATATGAAAGGCCCGCACCGGGCTCTGCTCACGACTTAATTTTCCGGCGATATTCAACAGACAACCCAGATCCGCTGCGGCCAGCAACTGGGCACCGCTGGCCTTGATATTGCTGGTTTTGTTGCCAACCATTTGTGCGGATATCTCCGGGTAGGTCACCGCAAAGGTGCCGCCAAAGCCACAGCAGACCTCGGTCTCTTCCATTTCATTGAGGACCAATCCGTCCAGCCGGGATAGTAGCTGACGCGGCTGTTGCTCGACTCCCAGCTCGCGTTTGCATGAGCAGGAGTCGTGATAGGTCAGGGTCTGTGGGCAGGTCACCGAGGTCTCAAACTTGACCACATCATGGAGGAACTGGGTAAGCTCATAACTGCAACTGGCCAGTGCCTCGGCCTTGGCAAGCCATTCAGGCTCGTCGGTGAATAGTCGCGGATAGTGGTGGATCATCATACCGGCACAGGAACCGGAAGGAATCACGATATAGTCGTAGCCCTGTAATGAATCGATGGTATGACGGGCCAGTTGCCGTGCATTGTCCATATCACCGTTGTTATAGGCGGGCTGACCACAGCAGGTTTGCTGCTCAGGTACCTCCACCTCACAACCGGCCTGTTCGAGTAGTTGAATACTGGCAAAGGCTGCCTGGGGCCTCATTGTGTCGATGAGACAGGTAACAAAAAGTGCGACACGCATAGAGTGACTCTCTTGGTGATGATGTGTATAGAGTATAACCCTTACTGAGACCTGGAGTTTTTAAACATGATTGCGTAATCCGAGAGTGTGTAGACCGGCTAAATTGATGCATCGAAACGACGGCACCAGGAGCGGTATCGTTTATAATGTGGGCTCAGATCTATAAAGGGTGAGACGATGACGCAGAAGTGGACAGTTTTTCTTTCCGGTGAGATCCATACCGATTGGCGTGAACAGATACAGAACGGTGCGCAAACCGCAGGCCTGAATATCGAGTTTGTATCACCGGTAACCGATCACGCTAAAAGCGATGAATGTGGCGAAACATTAGGTCCGGAAGAGAACAAGTTCTGGTACGACCATAAAGCCTCCGGCATAAATGCCATCCGCACGCATACCCTGTTGCAACGGGCCGATGTGGTGGTGGTGCGATTTGGGGATAAGTATCGGCAGTGGAATGCAGCCTTCGATGCGGGCTATGCCGCTGCACTGGGTAAGTCGATCATCACCCTGCACGATCCGGAACTGACACACCCATTAAAAGAGGTAGATGGTGCTGCCAATGCCGTGTGCCAAACACCGGAACAGGTGGTTGAGATCCTGAAATACGTATTATTAGAAAAGTAAAATGCTGCTGTGGTGCTGATGGATTTCCGATCAGCGCCACAGATATTTAGAATTTACCAAATATAAACCCTAAATTATAAGAAACCCCATTCAGCTCTGCTGCATTGTATCCCGTCCCGCAATGATGTTCGTTGAACAAACCATTTCATACAGATCAATGCATGCATCGCCATGAGTGACGAACAAGTATATATGCCGATGAATGGCCGTTGTTTAAGCATATTTATGGTATTTATATTTGAGAATAGTATAAAGATTGAAAAATCCTGAAACCAATGCCGACAGATACCTGTATATATATTGAATGGTATTACTGAGGTCTTTATGAGTACGATCAGTGGAAGTTGCGGTGTGAGTGAGGCGCAGAGGTTGTTTGAGCAGGGCATACAGGAACAACAGAACCTGCGTTTACAACAGAATTCTACATTGGAATCTATACAGAGTGATAAGACTACTTCGGGACTGAGTATCAGCCAGTCATCAACCCTTGGCGGACAGTTTTCGGTTGCTGAACCGAATAAGGGACAGAATATAGATGTCTACGTTTAATCCGGTGGATAAGAGCCGCTAGTGGCTTAGGGGTAACAATATGCTAAAGCTAGAGCCTTTCCCTGGCTGGCTTGCGAGTCGAATGGTTCCGCCCAGCATTTCGGTAAACCGCTTGCTAATGGACAAACCCAAACCGGTGCCACCGAACTGACGGGTGGAGGATGCATCGGCCTGAATGAAAGGTTCAAAGATGGTTTTCTGTTGCTCTACAGCGATACCAATGCCGCTATCCTTTACTTCGAACTGCACGTATGGGGTACCGGAAATATTTTCCAGCTTTGCCGAGAAGAGTATTTCACCGTCTGTTGTGAACTTTGCGGCATTGGACAGAAGATTTAACAAGATCTGTTTTAATTTTTCCACATCCGTATGAATCTTCTCTGGTGCCATATCAAAATCGGTGGTGAATGTATTGTGGTTGCGTTTAACGTCGGGTTCAATCGTATGACTTATGTCATTAAGCAGGGTTTTTAGATCCGCCTCATCGTAATAGAGCTTCACTTCCCCTGCGTCTATTTTGGCGATATCCAAAACTTCATTGATCATATTTAACAGATGCCAACTGGAATTTAATACATGCGAAAGATCATTGATATATCGTTCTTGTTTTTGTTCGACCGCATCTTCCTGCATCAGCTCACTGTAACCAATAATGGCGTTAAGTGGAGTACGCAGTTCGTGCGACATATTAGCCAGAAACTGACTTTTTGTACGGCTGGCCTCTTGCGCGAGTTTTTTTGCCTTGCCCTGTGCCGAGATAAGTTTATGCAGGTATAGCGGGAAAATAATCAAGGTGCTGTACTGGAAGGCCACCTGCACAGGATGAGTAAGATCATCCAGACTCGTAAAGAGGATAAAGCTGTAGGCGATAAGACTGGATATCTGGCTGACATAGACCTCGCGCATACGAAAGCGCATGGCATTACTAGTCAGTAGCCAGACATACAATAAAAAGCCTGGGCTGTTAGCGCCACCGGTATAGTAGATGACGGTGGTGGCAGCGATGACGTCGACCAGTATATTGAAAAAACGTCTGGGCAGAGACAGAGGCCAACGTAGCATGGTAAAAAAAGTGAAGAGAATGGCAATGAAATAGCCGATGATCACTATGTTCAAGGCGGGTGAAGGAATGCTAAAGGTATCGCTGAAGTAGCCAATGATGAGATAGAGAGAACTGATGGCGCCAAATACCGCGCGCATGATGAGCTGCTTCCCTTCCGGGTATTGAAATACCGTTACGTTCTTAAATGACATCGTTTATCCATAAATAATGTAGCGAGCATCTCTATGCCCGTCGATGCTTAATAATACTATTGAATGGCGGCTTATAGGAGTGATTTCTATCCTAAGTGAATAGACTTCTAGGCCGATGAGAGAATTTGTAGGGAAATGCCTACAAACCTTGTAGGACGTAGGGTTTGAGCTTAGTGAAAGCAGGATTTTTATCCGCGACGTATCAATAAAAATGAGTTTTTTTGCCTATCAATCCCGCTCTGCCTTCCTTGGCTTCGCAGGACCTGTGCAAAAAAAAGCCCGACTGGAATCCAGTCGGGCTTTTTATCAAGCGTCGGGGTCAAGTAGGTTTACTTGGCCTCGTTACGCTCCTTAACTTCCTTGATCACCACTTCTGCCACATTGGCGGGGCAGGAAGCGTAGTGTGAGAACTCCATGGAGAACTGGCCACGACCAGAGGTCATGGTACGCAGATCACCAATGTAGCCAAACATCTCGGACAGCGGGGTATCGGCCTTAACACGAACACCGGTTACACCTGCTTCCTGACCAGAGATCATAGAACGACGACGGTTCAAGTCACCGATAACGTCACCTACGTGATCTTCAGGGGTGAACACGTCTACCTTCATGATCGGCTCCAGTAACTGCGCACCGGCCTTAGGCATGGTTTGACGGAAGGCGTTACGGGCGGCAATCTCGTAGGCGATAGCAGAGGAATCCACCGCGTGGAAACCACCGTCGGTCAGATTGACGTGTACGTCCAGAACCGGGAAGCCGGCCAGTACACCTTCGTTCATCATGCTACGGAAACCTTTTTCTACCGCAGGCCAGAACTCACGCGGTACGTTACCACCGGTAACCGAGGACTCGAAGGTAAAGCCACTGTTCTGTTCACCAGGTTCCATGGTGTAGTCGATCTTGGCGAACTGACCGGAACCACCAGACTGCTTCTTGTGGGTGTAGCTGTCTTCGATACGCTTGGTGATGGATTCACGATAGGCCACCTGTGGCTTGCCCACCTCTACGTCGATGCCATGGGTACGCTTGAGGATGTCGACCTTGATATCCAGATGCAACTCACCCATACCCTTGATGATGGTTTCACCGGACTCTTCGTCGGTCTCAACGCGGAAGGAGGGATCCTCGGCAATCATCTTGTTGATGGCCATACCCATCTTCTCGGAACCACCCTTGTCTTTCGGCTTGATGGCGATGGAGATGACTGGATCAGGGAACACCATAGGCTCCAGGGTCGCAGGATGCTTTGGATCACACAGGGTGTGACCGGTCTGGGTGTTCTTCATGCCGATAAGGGCAATGATGTCTCCGGCTGAGGCCGAGTCCAGCTCGATACGCTCGTCGGCGTGCATCTCTACGATACGGCCGATACGCTCGTTCTTGCCGGTGAAGGTGTTCAGTACGGTATCACCCTTGGCGATCTTGCCGGTGTAGATACGGGTGAAGGTCAGGGCGCCGAAACGGTCATCCATGATCTTGAAGGCCAGGGCACGCAGTGGCTTGTCAGGGTCAACGATGGCGAATTCACCGGTCTCGTTACCTTCCAGGTCCACTTCAGGCTGCGGCTTAACCTCGGTAGGGCTGGGCAGATAGTCAACCACACCGTCCAGTACCAGCTGAATGCCCTTGTTCTTAAAGGCAGAACCACAGAAAGTGGGGAAGAAGTCCAGGTTGATAGTACCCTTACGGATACAACGCTTGACGTCATCGACGGAGGGCTCTTCGCCATCCAGATACTTTTCCATCAGGTCGTCGTCTTGCTCGACAGCAGACTCGATCAATTTTTCACGCCACTCTTCTACCATGTCCGTCATGTCCGCAGGCACGTCTTCGATGCTGTAGTTTTCTGGCAGACCGGAGTCATCCCATATCCAGGCCTTGCGGGTCAGCAGATCAACACAACCTTTGAAGTCGTCTTCGACACCGATAGGCAGCACCATTACCAGAGGGTTGGCACCCAGAACCTTTTCAACCTGCGCTACAACGCGGTAGAAGTCGGCACCCAGACGGTCCAGCTTGTTGATGAAGATAACACGGGCCACTTCAGACTCGTTGGCATAGCGCCAGTTGGTCTCGGACTGGGGCTCAACACCGCCGGAACCACAGAATACACCTACACCACCATCCAGAACCTTGAGGGAACGATATACTTCGATAGTGAAGTCAACGTGCCCAGGGGTGTCGATGATGTTGAAACGGTGGCCGTTCCACTCACAAGAGGTGGCAGCAGACTGGATGGTGATGCCGCGCTCGCGCTCCTGGTCCATGAAGTCGGTGGTTGCCTCACCGTCATGTACTTCACCGGTCTTGTGTACCTTTCCGGTCAGCTTGAGGATACGCTCGGTGGTGGTGGTCTTACCGGCGTCTACGTGGGCGAAGATGCCGATGTTTCTGTACTTGTCTAGGTCCATAGTTTTGCTCTGCCAAATTTAAATAATGGTGCGGGCCCCAGGGGGAGACCGCGGGGTCCCGTTGTTATCGCCGTAAAGGCACCAGCCTCTACCACAATAAATTTGGCCCGATTCCCTGTTCTTCCGGAGTGATCTGTACCGGATGAGAAATCGAGCCAAAGTGTTGTTCTTGCTTTCCAGGCCAGGCTGTCGGCTGCATGCCGTACGCAGGGCCCTCTAAAGGGGCGCTATTTTAACCAAAAAATTCCTCCGCGTCGTGGAAAATTATGCCTTTATATAGATATTGAGGGGGATTTTTGTGATTCGTATGGATATCTTGGGCAATTTCTCCGAAATTGCGGCTAAATGTTTCTAATTGGGTATTTTGTGTCGTTCATTCGGCACGTACCCAAAGGGCACCTGTGGCCTTCAGGTTATACATACCCAAAGGGCACACATCCGAGTGCCTCACACAGTCGGGGCAGCAAAGCTGTGCAAATCTAAGATTTGGCGTCCGGTCGGCCGAGGTACACTCTTTTTGTAGGTTGGGCTGAGGAAGGAAGCCCAACATGTTAAATGGTGTTGCGGTGTGAAAAACCGCATAAAAAAAACAATCGTACAGCGCACACAGTTTAAAACGCTTATTCCGTATTATTTTCTGACTGTTCCAGCCAGTCGACAAGCTTCGGTTCCAACTGTTCAAAACCCATATAACCACTACAAATTAACTCCAGTGATCCCTTATCCTGGGCAATAAGGGTAGGAAACCCCCGTACCCCAAACTGACGGGTCATCTGGAAGTTTTGCTGGGTCTTATCCTGCATCCTGGGTGAGGACCAGAGGTCTAGAAAGCTTTGCCGGTCGATTTCGAACTCTGCGGCGATATCGGCCAGTACCTCGGCCTGGGTGATGTCGCGTTGTTCGGAGTAGAAGGCCTGCTGCAGGCGGATGAAGTAGGGAAAAGTAGCCTGTGGTTCTAATTGTGGGATGGTGACGGCCGCGCGGCTGGCCGGTTCGGTGTCGTAGATGAAGCCTTCCGGCAGGGCCTTGTCGAACTGGAACTCCGCAGCGGTCATTTTCTTCACCTCTTGCCAGTGGTGGAGGATCTCCTCGCGGCTGTCGTCGCTCATGGGGGTGGTGTTGCCGGGGTTTAGGCCGCCGACGACCAGGGAGATGGGGATACGTTGGTTGTATTTGGGTACTAATTCTGAGATTACGGGCGAGAAACCGTAACACCAGGAGCACATGGGGTCGGCGAAGTACCAAAGTATTCTGTCCATTTTGATTTGGACTTCCTTTATTTAAATGGGAGTTGGGTTTAAGGATAGTTGATTGTTTGGGGATAGTGGGGATTTGTTTTTGTGTCGCTGTAGCGACGGCTATTATCTTAATGCGCTGTGACCGGTAGCGCACCCCGACCTATTTTTATATGCCCTCTGGGTGCGTTGCTTTCCTGATTTTTACGAAGAATTTCAGCGAGTGCTAAAGGGGAGGAAGAGCGGTGGTTGTTTCAATATCGATGATGAATATCAATTTTTATGGCTGTATTGAATCTCTTTAAAGATCCCTCCTGCTTGTCGGGATGACAAGCTAGGTTATGCCGAAATCCACTCCTGTCATGCCGACGAATGGAGGCATCTTAGTGATTCATCCCAGCCATTCAAAGTAGAAGAGTTACGGGTGTCCTGACTTGTTATCTGAAAAGGGCTTTGACCCTTTAATCGCCTTAATCGATTCGTCATATTTAGTTAAACAGGATCTGCGATATTTCTGTGAACTCATTATTGGTAGGCTGAAGGATCTTATCCAGCTGATCGGCGCTGAGTTTGAGTTTGCGTAGTGGCTTGACGCGAAACCAGTCTAGCGGGGAATCGGGGGTGTTTATACGGTAACAGTAGGCCAGGGTGATGATGTCGATAAGATCGACTTCTCCCGCGCGAACTTTATCGAAGTTGTCGTAGTTTTCTATGACGTCGATATACTCATCATCAAATTCCCAGTTGCGTATGATCTTTATGCCCAGGGGTTTGTGCAGGGTATCTATCAAATAGTCGAGTACGTGTGGCTCCGAAACGACCTCGGGGTTGCTGTTGGCGTAGTCTATGATGGGCAGTTTGCCGAGGCTGTGCAGCATGCCTGCTATCATGGCGTAGTCGGCATCCATCTTCAGGTGCCTGGCCAGGGTATAGGAGTACATGGCGATGGCGGTATTATCATCCCATATCAGCTTCATCTTATTTCTTAGTAGTGATGTGCGTACTTTATAGGAGTCCTTTACGCCCATGCATAAGACCAGGTTTCGTACCATGTCTAAGCCAATTCGAGTGACGGCACTTTGCAGTGAGGTAATATTACTCATGCCCCGTATTAACGGGCTGTTGGCTATTTGCATGATACGAGCCGATATAGATGGCTCATATTGAATAATGCTACAAATTTCCTTCATAGAGGCGTTTTCACTGGACATGGCCAGGTCTATCTTGCGTACAACCTCCGGCATCCTCGGCAAGGCAAGACTGCCATCCTCTATGCGCTTGCTAATTTGCAGTAAGGCATTGTGCTCTTTGTCTTCAAGATTCATAGTTGTTTAACCACTCTATCAGTTCATCGGCATTTATCGGTTTGCAGATTAGGTATCCCTGGATGTAGTCACACCCCATATTGCCAAGCATATCCATGGTCTCCTGGGTCTCTACGCCTTCGGCGACCACCTGGCAATCTATATCATGGGCCAGATGGATGATAGAGCGGACAATCTTCTCATCGCGATGATTATTCGGGATGCTATTGGCGAACATGCGATCAATCTTTATCTCTTTTATGGGGAGTTTCTGCATATAGATTAGTGAGCCGTGCCCGGTGCCAAAGTCATCTATCGAAAGATGTACACCCATCATGCTCAAGCCCACCAGGTTTTTAATCGCCACCGCGGATTTGGTCATTAATGCCGTTTCGGTGATTTCCAGGGTGATACGCCTTGGGGTAAGCCGATTGCGTTCTATGGCCGACAGTGTCTGCACCATGATCTTCTGGTTTTGCAGATTTCTGGCCGATATATTTATCGACACGTTCAATGTATGCCCTTGCTCTTCCATGTAGGCACATTGTTTGAGGGCATTGTTGATTACCCATTCGGTTAATTCATTGATTAGAACCGAGTCTTCAGCCAGGGCAATAAAATCACTGGGCTGAATCGGCCCCGCTTCCGGATGGTCCCATCTTACCAGCGCTTCGATACTGTTTACCTTTTTGCTTTTAAGGTCAAGCTGGGGCTGGAATACAAGGTGTAGTGCATCTTGCTTTATCGCGGTGCGTAAATCGGCCATCAGTTTCAGGCCTTCAATCTGTGACTGGTTATGATCTTCACTAAAGATCTCGTAGCCGCTTCGAAGTCTCTTTGCAGAATACATGGCAATATCTGAGTAGCGAACCAGATCATTTAGGTTATCCGCATGGGTCGGATAGATGGCAATTCCTATACTTATTCCAACGTTAATAAGCTTTTCATTGATTTGGAAAGGCTGTTCCAATATTTGTGCAATCCCTTCAGCCGCTTGTGATGGCGCTACCTGATTAGCCAGGTCGGGAAGTATGATGGCGAATTCGTCTCCTCCCAGCCTGTACAGGCTATCGGCTGTATTGATTTGGCTAGTTATTCTGTCGGCTACATCGATCAATAATGCATCACCGACATCATGCCCCAGAGTGTCATTGACCTGTTTAAAACCATCCAAATCCATAAATAAGATCGCGGCAAGCTTGTTCTGCTTGTTACATTTCTTGATGGTGGATTCCAGATTGTTTATAAACAGGCTTCTGTTCGGCAGGGAGGTTAAGGGATCAATACAACTATCTTCACCGTTTTTTATTAATGCATAATAGACGGCAAGCGAGGCGGCCAGTGCAAAGACGATCGTTATTTTTAATATTTCATTATCTGCAGTGCCAGAATTGAGTTCCAGAGAGATAATCAGGCCGAATATGGCAAACGCGGCAATCGGTAACAGACTGTTACGGATGTTTTCGGTGTGCAGTATGACAAGCAGCAGGAATAGAGGGGTCAGGTACAGTCCCAGGCGACCGGTAAGGACGATTAGACTGCAGATAAGCACGATGTCAACCAGTAGATAAAAGCTTTGCCATGCGAATGAAAGCCTATCTGGCTGATCATTCATAAAGCGTTTCAACCAAAAATACATTGCCAGACATTCCCTGAAATAGCGCGAATCATGTGCGGTGGTCGAAATCTTTGTCAAAAGAAGTATTACAAACACAGTATAAATATAATAAGTCTAAGCGGTCGCGATCAAGCCTCGCCTGAATTCCTTGTCGGTACGAAGGATATATAAATCGAATACAAATGACCATTTAGCACTTTCAGTATAGTAAAATGAGAGCTGCATCACAATTCTGGAACGGCAACCCCCGACTCTAGGGCGCCTTGAGTCCTTGACCAATATAAGCTCGCTACAGATGGTAGCAAAGATCTGATTTAGATCTTGTCTATAAAATATGGTCATCTCCTTGGAAGAGGATAGGCTCAGTGCTTGTATTGTGGATTTGCATACGCTCCAAAACCTCACGCAATATCACTTCATCTGATTTCCAGATTTTGCCTACTATGTTATTTTTTTTGCGTTGTACTCTTGCTCAGTAATAGCCCGATCTCTTTCAGTTCACCCAGTTTTATTCATTCATTGTCGGTGTTGGAGGATGCCATGGTGGGTGAGGCAATGGATAAGGCGGCGATCTTGCTGTTAAAGCAAGGTGCACTGATGCATGACTTGGGCAAGATAGGGGTCTCGGATGAGATACTCAATAAGCCGGATGCATTAAATGACGAAGAACATGAATTAATGAAGTCCCACAAGGTGGTAACGGCAACCATTATGCGCCCCATAAAACGCTTCAAAGAGTTTGCCGAGATCGCCGCCTGGCATCATGAACGCTGGGATGGGAATTGTTACCCCGATGGACTTAAGGGTGAAGAGATTCCCCTGCTGGCAAGAATAGTGTCTATTGCAGACAGCGGGGATGCGATGACCGGAGATAGGGTATACCGCAAGGGTATAGAGGTATTTAAGGCCATTACTATCATGGAGAATGAGAACGATACAGGGCAATGGGCCCCGAAACTACTGAATGAATTTATTCATATGATACGCGCTGAACAACAGGCACGAGAGTTTATAGAGAGTGATATTTATAAAGCTTAGGTTGTTGAGGCTGTTTGGCCATCGTTAAACAGCAAAAGAAGCTGCGGTTCTGTTGTAGTAATATTCCGGCTCTATTTGTCTTTAAAAACTGTGGAGTTAGAAGCAAGCATCCCCAGGTAGGGATAGTTGCTACTGCCTGGTTATTATTTCAGGGATTCAGACCAGTCAATAATTTCTTTGGCACTATTTCCAAGTACATCCTTATGCCTACCATCGACAATCAGATAGTTTGAACCCTGTGTGCTTTAGCCTGTTGACGTTGTGAGCTTAACGGATGGTCCCATAGACTGGCAGCCAAAAAGATACGTCACGAGTGTTAATAATAGTGTTTTGATTTTTCTCAATGTCATGCTCAATATTAATATGAGGTTGCTGTGCCAACAAGTTATCAGTCATGTGAGGTGAATCAACAGCGAATCATTCCTTCAGCCATGAGATCATGGAGCGATGCCAATCTTCCTTTTCATGGAACTTGAAAAGTTTGTGCCCTTTTCCGCTGTTGTAGCTCTTTTCCTTGAATGTGACATGTTTGTTGTTTTCCAGAGAGTTTGCACATGATGCGTATCCCTTACTGTCATCAGTATCATACATGGATAGTATATGGCCCTTGATGTCCCTGTCGTCCATCTCGTCATTACAACCTGCGAGAAGTACAACCCTGATATCCACATTGCCAATCTTGGCAGCAGAGCGATATGAAATTACTGCTCCGCGAGAAAAGCCGGCAATGCTTATGTTTTTGGCAGGAATACCCGCAGCGACTAAAAGCTTAACCTCTTTGGTGATCTTATCAACAGCCTGATCTTCCAGATCGGCGCTGTTTCGTTGTTCAGAAATGACAGTAAGGCCATTGGCGGCCAGGCTGTCCATCATTCTGTTGTATGCCCCTGTTGCCCCTACACGGTAAACCGCAGAGCCATGAGAGTAAAAGACATAGCGGGCCTTTGGGTCGACCTTTACCGGAGCCTTGGTGAGTATGCTGCCACCACAGCCGCTTAATAGGGCCACAGAGAGTATATAAATAAGAGATTGTTTTTGCATATTGATTCTCCAGAATGGTGATGAACAAGAGAGATTATTGGCCAGCTTAGAACTGATGTATATCCCTTAAATGAGGTATATTCCCTGGCTCTGATGTGAGAGACGGCATCGGGGCCAGGAATGTAGTGGGCTTAGGTTGTAGAGAGTGGGGTTTCGTGACAATAATCAGGCGACTGTCCTCTAATCTTCAAAGATGAGTAGAGAGTTGTTGTTCAGTGCCTGGTACATAAAGCGATATCGGCATAGGCTGTCTATAGAGAGGGCTTGCGTATTGTTTTGCCCTTGTGGCGAGAAAAATCAGACGTATCAGAGTCATTTTCATATGAAAAAGGTATTGCAATCTGGGTTGAACAAAAAAGGTTGGTGGAAAATGAGTATACGTATGGTTTCCACGGATCCTTTTCGTACCTTGTATTGCCATTCTGATGATTAGAATATTTATTGCCCACTTTTCATTACTGGCCGCAACGGCAATTCTTTTGCTAGGTTCTGGATTGCTCGGTACGGTGGTCGCCTTACGTGCGGACATAGAGAATTTTCCTGAGGGAATCATCGGCCTGATCATGTCAGGTTTTTTCCTCGGCTATGTACTGGGTTCCTATCTTTGTCCCCACGTCATCCGTAGCTATGGACATATACGCAGCTTTTCAGTGTTCGCCGCCATAGGCTGTGTCAGTGTCATCCTCTATGGTATGTGGATAGATCCCTTTATTTGGTTATTGCTGCGCATTATCACCGGCATCTGCATGCTGGGTATGTATCTCGTCATCGAGTCCTGGTTGAATAGTCTGTCTAGTGAGAAGACTCGGGGCCGGCTGTTTGCTATTTATATGGCGATTAATCTTCTGGCCCTGGGGAGCAGTCAGTATCTGTTGTTGATATACGATATCAATAGTATGGCTCCCTTCGCCCTCATAGCGTTGTTTTTTTCGCTGGCACTGGTACCCATTGCACTTACCAGGATACAGCAGCCGATGCAGGTACCGACGGAACATTTGGGTATCAGAGATCTTTACGCCACATCGCCTCTGGCGGCCTATGGGGCTCTGATATCGGGTATAGTCAATGGGGCCTTCTGGGGTATGGGTTCGGTCTATGCCTTGGGCATCGGCTTTGGTGTAACCGGTATTGCACTGTTTATGAGTAGTGTAATTTTTGGAGGCTCGCTATTGCAATGGCCTCTAGGCCATTTATCTGATCGCAACGATCGGCGTATGGTGATCTTTGCGGTAAGTCTACTGGCCAGTGTGGCGGCAATGACCGTACTTTATACGATAGACACACATCGCACTATCGGCCTGATGGCCGCGTTTCTGTTCGGTGGTTCTGCCTTTTCGATCTACTCGCTCAGCATGGCGCACGCCAACGACCATATAGCCCCAGAGCATGTACTGGAGACCAATCGTGGGCTTTTATTGCTCAGTGGTATAGGTTCGACCATAGGGCCCATTACAGCGGGCCTATTGATGCAGTGGTTCGATCCACGGGTGCTGATGATCTATTTTGTCGCGCTGTTGTTATTGTTGGCTGCGCTGGCCTTGCTGCGACGTCAGGTAGGGGAAGCGATTAGTACGGAGGAGCAGGGTGACTTCGTCATTATGGCAAGGTCATCGCCGGCTGTGTTGGAACTGCATCCGGATACAGAGCCAGTCGCAGACGTTACTGTGCATGAGGGGTAGAGATATATCTATATGCTTGCCCTGTAACTCTAAAAGCCTGCCACCAACAAAGAGAAAACTGATATTGGCAGATAAACCAAACCAATCAAAATCCTGCGCCAAACTCCGATAGTCTTTGCTGAGAATAATACCGCTATAGCCAATACAAAACTGGTGGCTATGGCCACCAAAGCCAGAGCGGCAAAAGTATTGTTGCTTGGGCCAACGTTGCGAAAGGGATGCAGGGTATTCAGACTCAGGATCATCGCTACAAGAAAGGGCGAAATTATAAGCCAGACTCTAAGCTTTTTTTGTCGTATGTGGGTAGAGTTCATAAATCTATACCTATAGTAATCCTGGCCGTGCAAACGTGTTGCAAGGCGGCACGGCTGTACGCATTATCATTATGGGTAATGGAGTAGTGTTTTATCGACTTCATCCTAGATTGTAGTTCTTCAGTTCAACAAATGAGGTGGGGTCAGAATGGACTTCCTTCGTTTCTGCGCCTTTTGGACAGGTGCCGCATGAACGAGACAAAGATTATCATCTATACTTAATACCGGTAACGCTGTTCATTGCAGAGACAAAACCCATGTTGTTTCTACGCCTGTTAATCGTCTTCACTATTGGAATATCAACCGCAACAGCGGACAGTTGGCAGTTGATTTATACCTCGGATCTGCGTGGTGAATTCAAACCCTGCGGTTGCAGCGAAAAGGGCAACCTGGGTGGAGTTCTACGCCGCGCCAGCAAACTGGAAGTGTTACGGAAAAATATTACAGATACTGTTGTGGTCAGTGCCGGGGATATCCTTGCAGAAGCTGATGAACAGGGACTGATCAAAAACCGTTACCTTCTCCAGGCATACGAAAAGATGGGCTTTGATGCCATTGTTCCGGGCGAGCGGGAGCTGGATGCCACTATCGGGATTGCAAACCAGTCTGGCATACCCTGGGTACTCAGCAATGCCCCTGGGCAGTCAGGCCTGGCAACTAGTCGGATAAAGATCTTAAGTACTGGACAGCGGGTAATCATACTGGGCATCGTCCAGCCGGGATTGCCAAAGACAAAACTGCAAGAGCCCAAGGCAGCGATAGAATCTGCATTATACAAGTTGTCATTAAAGCCTAAGGACATCGTCATCCTGTTGGCTCATGCGGAGCCATCCTATTTGCAAGGCCTGGGTAAATTAAAGCAGGTGGATATCATCGTCAGGGGCCATCTGCTTGAACCGGTTGCCACGCCAGAAGGCAGGATGAAGAGGCCCTATATATTGGCCGCAGGTCATCGAGGTCAACGTCTGGGTGTGGCGCAATTCACTCTTGGAGTAAAGCCGCAGCTATTGCACAACCGTAGCATTGCCCTGAGCAAAGCGGTGCCGGATCACCCTGCCTTAATCGCTCTGTACCAGAGTTACGATAAAGAGGTGACGCATTGGTATCGGCAAAAGAGTAAGAGAATGAAGCAGGCCGGTGCCGAGGCTTCACCCTATGCTACGGTCAGTTCGTGTCAAAAATGCCATGGCAGTGTTGCACAGATTTGGCAGAAGAGTCGCCATGCCAAGGCGGTACAAAGCCTGCAACAGGCCGGCAAGGATCAAGATCCAGAGTGCCTGGTCTGCCATACCACCGGTATGGGTAAGCGCGGTGGATTTATCTCCCGTGACATCAATCCACAACTAGAGAACGTCCAGTGCGAGGCCTGTCACGGTGCGGCGCGCAAGCATGCTGAATATCCTGGACGTTACCGAGCAAAGAACGGCTTTGCTGCCTGCAAATCCTGCCATAGTAAGGAGAACAGCCCGGACTTTACTCTGAGTATGTACTGGCAACAGATAGCACATCACAAATCGTTTCCCATACCTCTGCACAGGCAGGATATCTCACCACTATTGGGCAGTTATGAGTTGATAGATGAGTTCGAGAGTCTGGTGGCTATTGAAGATACAGAGGTTATAGAGTTTTTTAATTTCTACTGCAGCCGATGTTATGTGCTCAATGCCAATTGGAAGAGTGTCAACCGTGGGCAAAGAAAACCGCTTAAGCATAAAGAGATACCCATCATCATCGGCGAGTCGCAAGAGCCATGGGCAGCATTGGCCTGGATTGTAGCCCGGGAACATGGCCTGGGAGATAAGGTTAAGGACGCCTTGTTTGATGCCAGGTTTGAACAGAAGGTGGATTTAGGTGATAAGCAGGCTGTAGTGAAGGTTATGCAGAGGTTTGGCATCGAAAAGCAGGTAGCGCAGGCTATAGACGATACCAAATCAAAGGCATGGCGTGAGTATGAACAGGCGCAGGCAGAAAGAGACAAGTGGAATGTGCATGAAACTCCAACGGTGCTGATTAATAGGAAAATAAAAGTTACGCCTAAACATAGTGCCGAAAATACCAATCTGATGTTGGAGAATCTGCAAGAGATATTGCTGGACATACAGTGCCGGAAAGATAGCAATTGTGGTAATGGTGGTGACTAAACACGCCAAAACAGGGCTGTTGGATTAGCGGCTCTGCTCAGTGCTCTTTTTCTTGGTTCTGATAGACCGTTTGTTGCAAGTGTTCGACAAGGTCTAAACGTATCGGACTCCTATCTACGGGCATAAAATATGTGAGATCCGCGCTGTACTGATTCTGTAAGCATGCGAATATATCCCCGTCATATATGTGGGTGCCTACATCGGTAAAGCAGGCGTGACATCCATTGTCTATAAGTATAACGATGTGTTGTATTAATAAGTGATAAACCATATGCGGGTGTTCTGTCAGACGACTGAATTTATCTCATACAAGATCGTTTGCTAACGTAATGGTGAATTATCTTCGCCTCCCTATCAGATTTTATACGGATAATGATTGGCCAGAGTGATGTGCAAAGGATAGCCACCCGCCCGACAGATTGGATGTGTCATTATCAGGAACAGAATTTTTTCCAGTGTAGATCCCAAGGTACGTTATTCACAGAATAGTATTATGCCCATCGTCTGGTCACCCTCTTCCCGTACTAGTAAGAATGTTGATTCCGAAGTGGAACTGCGCTTCTGGCAGCATTCGATAGACTTTGGTCTGGGGCATTGGGCAACCATTCCTATCAGAAGCCGTTTGGGTGGAGCCGGTATGTTTTGTGTGGCACTGCCTGCTGATAAACAGGATCGTGAAAATGCTCTGAATCATCTGCCACAGCTCGAGGCGATGGCATTTCATCTGCAGAATGCGGTCGAGCAGTTGATTGCGAGTAACGACAATGTTATTTCACACTTAACGGATAGAGAGAGTGAGGTGCTTAAATGGACTGCCTGTGGCAAGACAGCCTGCGAGATTAGCATGATTCTGAGTGTTACCGAGCCAACGATTCTGTTGCATTTAAAAAATGCAAAAAACAAGTTGAATGTGATCGATAAACACCAACTTACCGCACGGGCACGGGCCGTGGGTATGCTTTAATTCAATTTGCTCTCGTGAGCTGCTGTTTAGCCGATATGGCTGCTTCCCTCAATGCTGACTATGTGAAATGATCCTCTGCCATGAGCATAGAGATAGAATCTGATAAGCGCGCGCAGCATCTGCTGCAAACCATCTTCGGTTATGAGCAATTCCGTGACCAGCAGGAGACTGTGGTCTCGCATCTGATCAATGGTGAAGACGCACTGGTACTGATGCCCACAGGCGGTGGTAAGTCTCTGTGTTATCAGATCCCGGCGCTGGTGCGTGACGGGGTGGGAATCGTGGTATCGCCGCTGATCGCGCTGATGCAGGATCAGGTTGATGCCTTACGACAAAATGGGGTGAATGCCGCTTATCTCAATTCGACCTTGAGTCTGGATGAGGTGCGAGAGGTTGAGCAGGCGCTGTATAACGGTGATCTGCAGATCCTCTATGTGGCGCCGGAACGTTTGATGATTCCACGTACCCTGGAGATGCTATCGCAACTGCCCATCGCCCTGTTTGCTATTGATGAGGCCCACTGTGTATCGCAGTGGGGGCATGACTTCCGCCCTGAATATATCAAGTTGTCAGTGTTGCATGAGCGTTTCCCGCAGGTGCCACGTATCGCGCTCACCGCTACGGCCGATGCGCCTACCCGTAAAGAGATCGTTGAGCGACTGGGTCTGCAACAGGCGCGGCAGTTTATCAGCAGTTTTGACCGGCCCAATATTCAATATCGTGTCTCTGAATCCAGCGGTAATGCCCGCGAACGTCTGTTGCGTTTTATTCGCAATGAATATGATGGTGAGGCTGGCATCGTCTACTGTCTGTCGCGTAAGCGAGTGGACGAAATCGCCAAGTGGTTATCCAGCAAGGGCCTCACCGCACTGCCTTATCATGCGGGCTTGCCTGCGCAGGAACGACAAAATAACCAAAAAAGATTCTTGCGCGAAGAAGGCGTCGTCATGGTTGCCACCATCGCCTTCGGTATGGGCATCGACAAGCCGGATGTGCGTTTTGTCGCCCATCTCAACCTGCCAAAATCTCTCGAAGCCTATTATCAGGAAACCGGCCGCGCCGGGCGGGATAGCCAGCCTGCGACGGCGTGGATGGTCTACGGCCTGCAGGATGTGATCACCCTGAGGCAGATGCAGGCCAACACCGATGCGCCGGAGGAGATCAAACGCATCGAAAGTCATAAGCTGGATGCCATGCTGGGTTTTTGTGAATTGACACGCTGCCGCCGTCAGGCCTTGCTGGAATATTTTGGTGAACAGCAGCCCGAACCCTGCGGTAATTGCGATACCTGCCTGCAACCGCCTGAAACCTGGGATGCCAGTGTGGCAGCACAAAAGGCGCTCTCCTGTGTCTATCGTAGTGGTCAACGCTTTGGTGTGGGCTATCTTACCGATGTGTTGCTGGGTAAGGAGATCGATCGTATACAGCAGTTTGGTCATGACAAACTCTCGACCTTTGGCATCGGTAAAGAGCTGAATCAAACCCAGTGGAAGGATCTCTATCGTCAATTGATTGCCCATGGTCTGTTGGCAGTGGACATGGAAGGCCATGGGGGTTTGAAGCTTACCGAAGCCAGTCGTCCTGTATTACGCGGTGAACAGACACTGATGCTGCGTAAATTGACCAAGGCTGCGGCAGGCAAGTCCAAGGAACGTCAAAGTAGCCGATACAATAATAAGGTGGACGATGCCCTCTGGCAGGCGCTGCGTAAACGCCGCCAGGAATTATCGGATGAGCAAGGCATCCCCGCCTACATGATCTTCCATGATGCAACGATGATGGAGATGGTGGCGAATCGGCCTCAGACCTTACAGCAAATGTCCAATATTAGTGGTGTCGGAGAAAGTAAACGGGAGGCCTATGGCGAGGCCTTTTTGGAGGTTATCGCCGAGTATCCAGACAGCGGCGGTGAAGAGCCCTCTGATAGTGCCGAAGAGACCTTGCAACTGTATCGTATCGGTATGTCGGCGGAGAAGATCGCCGAGCAACGCAGTCTGAAATTAACCACTATCTATAGTCATCTTGCCAAAGCCATCGCAGAGGGACAGGCAGAGTTGTCGGAGGTCGTTTGTCTGGACGATACGGAACTACAAGCCATACGCTTTACCATCGAGCAGGAGGAGAGTAAACGCCTGAAGCCGGTGTATGAGGCTCTGGATGCTGCCTATAGTTATGAGATCCTGCGTTGTGTGAAAGCCGATATGTACAAGGAAGGTTAAATTTTGACAGAACCTTTGCTTGGATTTATATGTCTGATTCAAGCGTTGCTTGAGTCATCTTTAAATACTGTGTAGGTTTTATGTAGTAATGTGAGTATAGGCAGAGCAGAGTCATATCTTACTAAGTAGTGTTTCTGTAGTTGTCAGATACGGGGTAGGTGCATGCTATTCATTCTGTTTGCAGTAGTGTTTTTACTCATTATGGGTGGAGTAAATTACTATATCTATCGCCGCTTTTTACGCAAGCTGGCTCCAGCGTTTAGCCGATATGCCGTACTCGTTCCCGTCATATTGATGCTGGGTGAGCTTTTCTTTTTACTCGATGCCATCACCAATATTATTCCTGATTCTCCTGCCTTATACCTGGTCCTTAGTGCCTTC
>JAOUJT010000198.1 GCA_029883105.1 Gammaproteobacteria bacterium | reverse complement strand
GAAGTATTTTTCGAAGGCCACCTTGGCCAGGTGTACCCACTTGCCCTTCTTCATCCAGGCGGTATTACGGGGACCGATCTGTGGTATCGCCACAAAGGCGACCCCGGTGTCACCCATATCCGCCAGACAGATGGCATTCCAGGTGGCCTTGTGTTCCGGTGCATAGCCCATCATGTCGTGCTTGATGTTGAATTTCACCGCTTCCACCATGGACTCGATCATATAACCAGTCTTTGGTGCACCGGTTGGTACTGGAGTCGCCTCCACCGGTGGAATGGCGATACATACCCCCACGGCATAGATATTCGGCCAGTTGGGATTACGCTGAAACTCATCCACCTTAACGAAGCCACGGGGATTAACCAGATCCTCACCCACCGCATTGACCACATCAGCCCCCTTAAAGGCCGGAAGGATCATCGAGTATTTATGCGCGACCTCGTGCTGCTTGATCACCTCGCCCAGGTCATTGTACTCATCCACCAGTATCTTGCCCGGCTCACACTTGGTGATCCTGGCATTGGTGATCCATTTAATGTCATTGTTGCGCAGCTCCGACTCCAGCATGCCCTTGGAGTCGCCCACGCCACCCAGGCCAAGGTGACCAATATAGGGTTCAGAGGTAATGAAGGTCATGGGTACCCGATCACGAATTTTACGCCGACGCAGGTCGGTATTCATGATGAAGGCGAACTCATAGGCAGGACCGAAACAGGAGGCAAATTGTGCGGCACCAACGACAATAGGGCCGGGATCCTTAACGAACTCCTGCCACCGCGCATAGGCCGTCTCGGCATGGTCCAGGCTACAGATCGACTCGGTGTGACCATTTGGCCCCAAGCCCTCAACCTCTTCAAAGGCCAATTTTGGACCGGTGGCAATAACCAGATAGTCATAATCGATCACCTTACCATTGGCGAGAACCACCTGATTATCATCGGGCTTGAGGGTCTTTGCGGCCGAATGGATGAAGTTGATCTTCTTACGTTTGAGGTGCGGTGCCAGTGCAAAACTGGTGTCTTTACGTGTACGCCAACCCACCGCGACCCAGGGATTAGAGGGGACAAAATGGAAGGTCTCGGTATTGGATATCACCGTTACCTCGTGTTTTTTACCCAATAGCTCCTTGATCTCATACGCTGCAGGCAGTCCGCCGGTGCTGGCACCGATAATCACCACATGGCACATAACATGCACTCCTCTGTTGATAACAATATTGGCTTAACAACGAGATGAGCATTTTCTGTGCCAGAGTGGGATAATAGCCCTAGATGCGTTTTTGCAGTCCGCTACGAACCAGCTTTATGATCAACAATACCCAAGGGGTTCCATGCAGAAACAGGTCAAAGATATCGATGGGTTTGGCCAATGAGCCATCCATCAGCATCTTCAGTTTTTCCCAGACATGGGGCTCGGGTACAAATGGTGCCAATCCCAGAGTCAGAGCGATTAACAGTACGGTGCCAATATTTAGTCTATCTAACCAATCCATTTCACAGCCTATATAAGTAAATGAGACAATATAACGGTATTCTAATACATCGTAGCGTGGTGGGTGAGGATAATCTTGATGTGGTCGACAGTGGCTCCTTCCGCTCCCTGCATTTTGACAGTGCCTCCATCCAGAGTCGCCTGTTGCGTAGCGATCCGGCCGAGCTGGTGATCGAATACACCCAGGCAATGATGCTGGCCCTGGCCTATCAACCCGCACCGCGCCGTGTGCTGCTATTGGGACTGGGTGGTGGCTCTCAAGCCCGTTTCCTGCTGAAATACTTTCCCGATTGTCACATTGATGCAGTAGAGATCAGTCCCTCCGTGTCCGAACTGGCTCGTCGCTTCTTCTATCTCGAAGACTCAGAGAGACTTTGCATCCACCATATGGATGGTGCCGAATACCTGCGTACGCATAGTGAACAGACATATGACCTGATTCTGGTGGATGCCTTTACCCGAGACGGGCCGGTGGATAGCATGTTCGAACCTAAGACCCTAAATGCGATGTATCGGTCACTAAATAAAAATGGTGTCTGTAGCATCAATAGCTGGAAGGATGATCCCTACCTCTATGCAGCCAGCTGCCATGAAATCCAGGCCGCCTTTGCACGTCCCCTATTCGATATCTCCCTCACCGATGATCCGGAAAATATTGTACTGCTTATTCCTATGCAGACACTGGCAACTAAACAACTGTTGCGCAACAGTAAGCATATACAAAAACAGACAGGTTTAAAATTATTAAAGCATTTGAAAAACCTTGCCGAACTGGAAGTGAATGAAGCATCAAAACAATAAACGCTAAAGATTTTAGTGACAGCTACTCACAATTCACACAAATACCACAACATCTTACATAAACCTCAAAAACATTACGGTTATGATTATCGGATTTACGATTTCTGTGTAAACAGTCTGTGAATTCAGTAAACAGTATCTTTTGTCATTGTCATTGCATGTTTAAATCAATACACAGCGATCACAATGATACATAACCACCGAGGAATAATGATGAAGGCGCTTGTTGTAGAATCATCTCTGATGTACCAAAAAATATTTGGCCAACCCCTCGAAGCTTATAGTCTTGCCAGTACAATTACAGAATCCATGAATAAAACATTAGAACAGAAAATAGATTTCGATCTAACATTGATCTCGATGTATTTAAATTATGACAATGGCATAGAATCATCCAAAGCACTTAGAGAAAAACATAAAAACAAGCAAGTGCCAATTCTAATAACAAGCTCTGAAACCGATCCATCACTTATCTGCAAAACAATACGCAACGGAACCAGTGAAGCAATATCGCATGCATGCATATAACGTATATGTTTCGCACATTTCCAAACATATAACACCAGGGCGAAATATTTAATGCCTGCCAGGACAAGCAATGACAACGACTAACGACATCAAGATACCATTAGACAGCGAGATAACTGACACCATTAACTCGCAAGACTACATGAAGTCGGTCGTCGAATTGGGCGATGTCACAGAGATTGTAGCTGGAGAAGACATACTCACAGCATCGCTGCACAAATTAATCAAAGAAGGAACAAAGATAGACAGTTCTTTTTATGAAAAGCTTATCCAACACAAACTTCTCAAACCCATAGATCACTCAGTAATTGCAACCGATGGAGTAAATGCGGGAAAAATCATCTCTGACGCAACAATAATGTTGTCCACAGACAGCTATCTAAATAAGATGTTTTTCAAACGCCCGGAAATGCCTGTAGAAGTTTTTAAGAAACTGCATATTGAAAACGCGCTTTCATTAAAACTCACCATAGCCAAACAAAACCACCCTCGTCTGTATGAGCACTCTATAAAAGTTTCACTAACTGCTATTTATTTGGGCATCAGCCACGGAATCCTGACAAAAGACCTTATTGCTCTGGCAACCGCAGGATTATTTCATGATATAGGTGAAATGCACCTTAACCCTGAAATACAGGACCAGGATAGACGACTCAATGAAGATGACTGGCATCAAATATATGCTCACCCATTCATATCCTATTTGATACTCAAGGAATTTCCCGATTATCACCCAACTATTAGCAGTATCGCACTGGAACACCATGAAAAACTTGACGGTAGTGGTTATCCAAGAGGATTATCTGCCGATGAAATATCAGAACTCGGAAAAATACTTTCTATTTCTGAGATGTTTATAGGCCTAACAACAAAATCTTTTTGTTTAGAGCATATAGAATCCAGCTTAAAACTTAACACCAACCTTTATGATAGAAAATACATAAGCAGCCTGATTGATGTTGTTCGTGATAAATCATTTTTGAATAACAGCAACGTTCAAGGCGATCAATCTATAACAACAGCTCAAATAAAAGTATCTGCCATAATTGATACGATTTCCGAGTGGCATGCCTTGATGAAAAAACTTAATGACTCACAAAAAAGCCAGCAATTAGTGGATACGATTAATATACGGCTTGAGCAATTAACATCGAGACTAATGGACACTGGGATCGATATGGGGCACATAAATGAAATACTAACTATTCTTAAAAGTGATCCGCAAATGATTAGCGAGGTAAATATCATCGCAGATGAGGCGCTCTTCCAACTAAATACTATTATCGAAGAAGTAAAGAGACGCTGGCCGAAACACAACGATCCTCACAAACCCCGTACTCTGGGAGAGTTTTTACATGGATGGATTGATCAAACTGAAAAAATAATCGTCAAAACCCACATAACAGCTATCTAATACAGCTATCTAATACAGCTAGCCTTACATTACTTTCTGTAAGAATCCGTAGCATTAAGGCCTGATATATCCAGACTAGATTTCTAACAACTTTTTTTACAGCAACTATACTCTGGATATATTCTTATCCGAAGGAAAGTCCAATGAAACTATATCTGTGTATAGCATTACTAGCATTTCATACCAGTATCAATGCTGCGGAGTTCGTACAAACCCCTTACACCGAGCAAAAAGTTGTCTTTGACTTTTATCTGGACGATCCGGCTAAAACCAACGCAGCCCTGTTTTGGGTAAGGTCACTGTTGAATCCCTTAATGGAAGAACCTTACGGTTACGCGCCTGACTTTATGGAAATAAAGGTTGTCATACACGGCACCGAGATCGTTACCCTGGCAAAAAATAACTACGAGAAATACAAAACCGTCGTTGAGAGGATGAAGTACTATTCACAACTCGGCGTAGAATTCAGGGTCTGTGCCCTCGCCGCCGAAGACTATGGATATGCTCATAGCGACTTTCATGACTTTGTGCAGGTAGTGCCATCAGCGATCACTGAGTTAGCTCACTGGCAGTTAAAAGGTCATGCATTGATTAGGCCGATTGTTATGAACAAGATATATACTGTCGAAGAGATTCGTTAAAAAACTATCTGAAATGTCTCGCCAGTGTTTAATATTATCTGATTGAGGAAGAAATAATGATTATATATCAGAAGATACTTGGTGTATCAGAGGGATAGTAACGATAAATGTTGTCCCCTCTCCTAGAACGCTTTCGACCTCTACGTTGCCAGATAGCAAATCACAATAATGTTTGACCAGAGCCAAACCCAGACCTGTGCCATCAAATTGGCGAGTGTATGACCCATCGACTTGCTCAAAAGCAGAAAATATTCTTTCCAAATGGGATTTATCAATACCTATACCATTATCCTTAACGCTAATCTCTAACATACCGAATGCATCGTCCGCAGTTACATTTTTGGCGCTAAAAACAATCACGCCATTTTCAGTAAACTTTACGGCATTGCTCAGAAGATTAAATAGTATCTGTCTTATCATGGTCTGATCCGAGTCCATTAAGCCCAGTTCAGAGTCCAGTGCTATTTCCAGCACATCATTATTTTTGTTCGCCAAGGGTTCAATAGAATTCAGCACTTCGGTAATAACATGCTTTAT
>JAOUJT010000197.1 GCA_029883105.1 Gammaproteobacteria bacterium | reverse complement strand
AACTCAGCATTGGCCACGGCCTCACGTGACAGCATGCGGCGGGCATTCTCTGAGCTGGGCATCGCCCACCAGGCACGTCGTGCTATTTCATCACTAATACCTGGTGCATGTACCACCGCCACAACCGCTTCCGGCTCTCCTAGTAACAATAACTTGGAGAGATTATCTGAACGCGCCTGACCCATGCGCGTCCAACGGCGAAGATAGATCGGATAACCACCGGGAGAACCGAGGGCATGGGTAGAAAACAACTCCTTCACCAACTTGACGTATTTGTCATCCTTGCAGTTGGGATTGAGTTGTACCTTGGCATCGCCTCTGGCCGATAAGGCGTAGACGATCATATTCGAGTCATCGATGCGTATGGCATGCAGCTCCTGAGCGAGCAAAACATTCAAACGCAGGCTGTCTTCCGGTGATAGTTCCATAGTTACTCTTTCAAATCTTTTTTCTGTCTCAAGAAACTCGATGAAGATGATGATGGCAAGATTTATACCCCTCTGGGGCACAGGTACCCTCTGGGTGCAAAAAGATTCGAGCAAGCGGAATTTACATATAGTAAATGAGCATTGAGAGAATCTTTTTAACGCCGCCGCCAGCGTGCCTTCAGCGAGCTTTTAGTTCAACTGGATGCGGGTGCCCCATGGCACCTTGCCCTTACCTTTAATCAACCATATCACTGGGAACGGAGATTCGTGTTTGGGAAATTCACCCTGTGCATCGGTGAAATAGACCAACAGATCCGGCTGGCGATCCAGCGATTCTGCCCACTCAAACACCGGCGTAAAGGCGGTACCCCCGCCACCTTTAAATGCCTTCGGCATAATGAACTCTTCCCAGGGTTCGAAATTCCACGGCGCACCTTCAGACAGTTTCGCATCACAGGCCACCAGACTGATGCGCGCTCGCATCTGACTCTTGATGGCATCGATCTCGGCGACAAACTCGGCCATCTCTTTCTCACCGATAGAGCCACTGATATCCAATGCCACCGTCAGTTCAATTTGATCGCTACGCATACTGGGATAGATGGCTGGTCCTTCGCGACGGGAAGAGGGGCGTGAATAGGTATAATCATCCCGAGCCGCCGAGGTCATGTAGCGGGCCAGCAACATACGCCAGGGTAATTGTGGTTGCAGAAGATGGTCCACCATTCTTGCCATGGCACCACCCAGCTTACCGGCCTGCATCGCCTGTTGTGCGGCACCGGCCAGTCGCTGTTGCCACTGTACATCCAGGGTCTCTTTCTCTGTTTGGTTCAGTGGCTGTGGTTGTGGGGCACCACCGGCTGCGGGATCCACATCGGGATTATCATTCTTTTCCTGCTCGCCTTTGCCATCCGCTTCATCACCTTGATCATCTGGATTCCTTTCGCCTTTATCTTCACTACCCTCACCCCGTTCCCACTGGCTATTCTTGCCTTTGTTTTGTTCAGACTCTTTGTCATCATCATAGACATGATTATCCATGGGTTGATCGTTGTTGTTATCGTCAATGGAAGGATAGATCTCTTCGGCAGTCATGCCTTCAAACTGGCGATCACGCAAGGCTCCAAGGGGAGGCTTCAGACCATCATTGATCAGTAAGGGGTTGATGGCGTAGTCACAGGCTACATCCCAACGATGGCGAACACGATGCTGACGACGGGCAAAATGTGACAGAGCACAGTGCAGGGCCTCATGGGCAAGCACGAACTGTGCCTCATCGAGGGTCAGGTGATCGATGTATTCGGCGTTGTAATAAAACTTGCGTGCATCGGTGGCAGTGGTCTTGCACCATTCGGGATTCGCCTGTTCCATCGGCAGACGCAATACCAGGGCACCGAGGAATGGCTTTTCAAGGATCAACCGCGTTCTGGCACTGGCCAGTTTTTTTTCTATCGCGGCAATATCCATCAGTATTGAGGCCCTATCCCTAATAGATCATAAGATCGGCGATGGCCTCTGCCCAGGTGGCAAACTCGGGAACCGTAAACAGATCCTGACCGATAGCACGATGCATATCCGACACCAGCATCACCCCCATCTCCTTTTGTGCAAAACGGCTGGCATAATTAAGAATATGACCAAATACCTGTTGTGCGGTCTCCGTGCCCTTGGCACGAATGGCTCGTCCCACCAGGGCGGCCGCCACGGCGTATTGCAGATCGATCTCTTTCGGCGCACTTACCTCTTCGCCGGCGATGATAGCGTCCAGATCCGGCATGTTATCCAGATTATCGATAAAGGCCTTTAATTCAATACCCGCCGCAGGACCGACACAGGCCTGTAAGGTGCCAAGCAATAACTGCGGCTTATCACCAAATTTCTCCAGTGCGTTATGGGCAAATTCCCATGAGCGTGGCGACGGAAAGGCTACCGGGTTGTGTGCGGGATCAAAATCAAACAACAGATCGGGACGAAAGCGCAAAAAGGCGATGATCTTTTCATTAATGTCGTTGGCATAGGCCCAGGCCACCCAATCGTCCAGATTTACATCGACTTCATAGTGAGAGAAACGGTTAGCCAGGGGGGCCGGCATGGTATAGGTCACACCCCGATCACCTTGGCGGTTACCTGCAGCGAAGATGGCCCAACCTTCAGGTACTTCATAATTGCCCAAGCGGCGGTCCAGGATCAGCTGATAGGCTGCGGCAGACACACTGGGCGGTGCCGAGGTAATCTCATCCAGAAACAGAATTCCAAACTGGCCATGACGTTCCAGATTGGGCAGCATGGAGGGTACTGCCCACTCCACCAATTCATCCACGCGAAATGGGATACCACGTAGATCAGACGGCTCCATCTGCGATAGACGTACGTCGACCACGGATACTCCGTGTCTGGCGGCCACCTGAGCGATCATCTGTGACTTGCCCACGCCCGGAGGACCCCACAGCATCACCGGGATATGGTGACCACTCTCAGCACTTGCCAACTCTGTTTCTAAAATGGGGATCAACTGGGCCGGACGCATCGCTACTACCTGTTCAATAACTGAAGGGAAAAGATTGTACTTATCGAAGTTATTCTACGCTGGTTAAAGACCGCTTAAAAACCGGCTTTTTTGTACCATTTCTGAGCTTCTTCGGCATCCTGCTCGACGCCATTGCCTTCGTCATACATCATCGCAATGGTCGTCATAGATCCTTGCAGGCCCTGATCCGCAGCCTTTTTAAACCACTCAATGGCCTTGATAGGATCCTTGTCCACACATTCCCCCTGATAGTACATAAAACCCAGGCCGTGCTGTGCCATCGCATGGCCCTGTTCCGCTGCCGCCAGCATCCATTTATAGGCATCCGCTTCATTCGGAGCCATCCCCAGACCGTTTTGCAACATAATCGCCACACGGTACTGGGCCTCAGCATTGCCTTCATCGGCAAAGGGGTGCAGATGCTGGATAGCCGTTGAAAAGTGTTTCGCCTCAAACGCGGCCATTCCGCTATTAAAGCCCATCATCTGGTCGTCGGTCATTTCTGTATCGGACATAATAAATCAGCCTGCTCTATTAACTTAGCAAATTAGTCGTGTATATTATCCCCACATTCGCTGACGGCGTATACCCCTTTAGAGGGAGCAGATATTTACCCTAAACTCGGACCGACGTTCGCCTCCAACCTATACCATAGGGATATACAAGGAGCTGTCACAGATGGATATAATCCCTCACCGTCGCTCTACTCCATGACATTAAGAGCTCAAACACCTTATGAATGATTTAACAGCTGAAGCCATACTGCGTCGCAGCATCCAAAAAGTCGCTACCGGTCCCGAATACAGTAAGGATCTGAGCTTTGACGATGCGCGGGATGCAATGAAGCACATCATGGATGGTGCAGACCCTGTGCAGGCGGCTATTTTCTTCATTGCCCTGCGTATGAAGCGCGAGACCAATGAGGAAAATGAAGGTATCTTACAGGCGATTATGGACCACGCCGGCCAGATCACTGCCGAGGTGGACGAGCTGGTGGATATCGCTGATCCATACGATGGCTATGCCCGTGGCGTGCCCGCCTCACCTTTCCTTGCGCCGGTACTGGCAGCCTGTGGTATGCCGGCGCTATCCCATGGAGCCGAGAACATTGGTCCCAAATATGGTGCCACCCATCACAAGGTGTTAAAGGCCTCAGGTAAGAATGTTGAGCTGAGCAGCAGCCAGGCAGCAAGTCAGATTGCCAATGCCGATATCGGCTGGGCCTATCTGGATCAGCGCCAATACAATCCTGGCCTGCACAATCTGTTGGACTTACGTGTGCGTATGATCAAGCGCCAGGTGATGACCACGGTCGAGGTACTGCTAGGCCCTGTACGCGGGCGGAATAGGACTCACCTGCTAACCGGATATGTGCATAAGGCCTATCCAGCGATCTACGCCCGTCTCGCACGTCATGCCGGTTTTGATTCCGCCATGATTGTTCGAGGCGTTGAAGGTGGTATTATTCCCTCGCTGCAGCAAGCAGGTAAGCTGTGGTATTACCATGACAAGGGTGATGAACAAGTATTAGAGCTGGATCCTGCGCAGGCAGGTATTCAGCAAGAGAGTCGTGCCGTCCCGATCCCCGACAGCGTACCTGCTGCTGCGGGCCAGAAAGATGAAATCGATAGTGCCGTAGATATTGATGCCCTCTCGCAGACCGCAGCAGAGATGGGCTTAGCGGCATTATCAGGAAAAACGGGACCTACACGCGATAGTCTGGTATATTCTGGCGCAATTTGTCTTCACCACCTCGCGCGCCACGATTCCTTGCAGTCGGCAGCCGATGCGGTCCGCAAGGTGTTGGATAGTGGTGAAGCACTAGAACGGTTTCAACGAGCTTAATATTTTTAAAGTTATGCCCATATATCCATGGGGCCCTATCTCTAGATTAAAGGAGAAAAATAATGGATCAGACTTATTACGATGCAACTGTTGCTATGGAAAAAGCTGGTGTTGACGCTGAATACGTTCAGGGCTGGCAGGGCGGTTTCCTGCATAACCCCGAGCGTGAAGAGCAGCGTGTAAACGAGGCTTATACTGCCGGTTACGAAGACGGTAAAGCTGGCAAGACCGACGGTTTCTCCAGCTGGACCAAGTAATCTAAACCATTACTTGTTCCAACAAAAAGGCGGGTATCCTTTCGGATACCCGCCTTTTTTTATATAGTCGAGCTATTTACATAAACAGACAGAGCACGCAAAGAAGGAAGATGTATCACCTATCCTCTGCAAAATTTCGTGCCTTATCCTCTTTAGCACTTCTTCACGACCTTTGCGCCTCTGTACCCCTTCGGGGCATATATACCCCTTCGGGGCATAAACTAAACCTTGCGTTGAGATCTTGTAATCTATAATCAAGCCTGCTTAAACAGGCTATTCAGGCCCTTCGTAAGGTTTTCCATCGCTTTGGGAATCTCTATGTCCATCACCTGCTGTAACACCCATTTATTATCACGCTCA
>JAOUJT010000196.1 GCA_029883105.1 Gammaproteobacteria bacterium | reverse complement strand
GCCATTATTCATGACCTGATCAAGACCGGTCTGTATGACCGTGACTTCCTGGTGCAGTACACCAACTCTGCACAGCTGATAAACCTGAACGAAGCGACCGATGATTACGGCATGTTTGTTCGCACCAACGATGACGAAGATCTGGGTAAGGTACATCCACAGGATCAGATGTGGTGGGACCGTAAGACCGATAAGGCCATTCGCACCCACACCGATGGTGCTGAACCCTTCCTCATGGGTGAGTTCACTCTGGAAGACGGCACCCCGGTGAAGCCTGCCTTCCAGATGCTGGCCGACCGTGTCGCCGACTACACCCCCGAGTGGGCGGCCAACATCACCGGTATCTCTGCGGACACCATTCGTCGCCTGGCGCACGAAATGGGTATTACCGCCCGTGATGAGCACATCGAGTTGCCTATCGCCTGGACCGATGCCTGGGGTAAGGAACATGAAAGTGTTACCGGTGCACCGGTGGCCTTCCACGCCATGCGTGGCCTGGCGGCGCACTCCAATGGTTTCCAGACCATTCGTGCCCTCTCTATCCTGATGACGATGCTGGGTACCATCGACCGTCCCGGCGGTTTCCGTCATAAGGCACCGTTCCCACGTCCGATTCCGCCGTGTCCTAAGACACCGACGCATCCGCGTGAGATACAGCCCAATACACCACTGCATGCAACGCCACTGGGCTTCCCTGCGGATCCCAACGATCTGTTCGTGGATGACGATGGTGAAGCGGTGCGTATCGACAAGGCCTTCTCCTGGGAATACCCGCTGTCTGCCCATGGCCTGATGCACAACACCATCACCAACGCCTGGCGCGGTGACCCCTACAAGATCGATACCCTGCTGTTGTTCATGGCCAACATGGCCTGGAACTCTTCGATGAACACCACCGAAGTGCGCAAGATGTTGAACGACAAGGACGAAGACGGTGAGTACAAGATTCCATTCTTGATCGTCTGTGATGCCTTCCAGTCTGAGACCGTGGCCTTTGCCGATCTGGTACTGCCCGATACCTCCTATCTGGAACGTCATGACGTTATGTCCATGCTGGATCGCCCGATCTCTGAATTCGATGGCCCGGTAGATGCGATACGTGTACCGATTTTGCCGCCACTGGGCGACTCCAAGCCGTTCCAGGAAGTACTGATCGAGTTGGGTTCCCGCCTGGGCTTCCCTGCCTTCACCAAGGAAGATGGCAGCCGCAAGTTCCGTGACTACCCTGACTTCATCGTTAACTTCGAGACCGCACCGGGTTCCGGCATCGGTTTCCTTTCCGGCTTCCGCGGCAAGAGCGGCGAGAAGACCATGAAGGGCGAGCCCAATCCCAAGCAGTGGGAGATGTATGAAAAGAACGGTGCCTTCCATCACCACGTACTGCCCAAGTCTTACCAGTACATGCGTAACTGGAACCAGGGTTACCTGGAGTGGGCGCGTTACAACGGTCTGACCCGTCACGTGGATCCGATCAACATCCATGTTTATTCTGAAGTACTGCAGAAGTTCCGTCTCGCGGCGCAGGGCAAGTATGGTGGCAAGCAGCCGCCTGAACGTCTGCGCAAGCGTGTGGAGACCTACTTCGATCCGCTGCCGTTCTACTATGAGCCGCTGGAAGCGCAGATGACGGATAAGAACAAGTATCCCTTGAATGCGATCACGCAGCGTCCTATGGCCATGTACCACTCCTGGGATTCGCAGAACGCCTGGCTGCGTCAGATCCATACCTATAACTATATGTATGTGAATACCAAGACCGCCAAGGCCGCCGGTATCGAAGATGGCGGCTGGATGTGGGCCGAGTCCATGCATGGCAAGGTGCGTTGCATGTGTCGTTACTCCGAGTCTACCGAGCCGGGTACCATCTGGACCTGGAACGCCATTGGTAAGGCGGCCGGTGCCTGGAACCTGACCGAGAAGGCCAATGAGGCCCAGCAGGGCTTCCTGATGAACCACCTGATCGCCGAAGAGCTGCCGAAGAACGAGTGTGGTGATCACATCTCCAACTCCGATCCTATCTCTGGTCAGGCCGCATGGTACGACGTACAGGTACGTATCTATCCTGCGGATCCGAACGAAGACAAGGTCAGCTGGCCGCAATTTGAACCACTGAAGCCCGCGCCTGGTCAGGCCGAGCGTAAGAAGTGGTTGCAGTACTTTGCCGGGAGGAAAAAATAATGACCCAACTAGCACTGGTAATTGATCTCAATGTTTGCGTGGGTTGCCACTCCTGTGTCACCACCTGTAAGCAGTGGAATACCTCGTCCGATACCACCGGTTCGATGACCGATCTGAATCCCTACGATCAGGACCCGACCGGTACCTTCTTTAACCGTGTACAGACCTTTGAGGTGGGTGAGTTTCCGAATACCGAGACCATCCATTTCCCCAAGAGCTGTCTGCACTGTGAAGATGCACCCTGTGTGCCGGTATGTCCTACCGGCGCCAGCTACAAGCGGGCCAAAGACGGCATCGTGCTGGTGGATTACGACAAGTGTATCGGTTGCGGTTACTGTTCCTGGGCCTGCCCTTACGGTGCCCGTGAGCTGGACCCACGCGAGAAGGTGATGAAGAAGTGTACCCTCTGTGTGGATCGTATCGATGATATGACCCTGCCAGAGGATCGCCGCAAGCCTTCCTGTGTTATCCACTGCCCGACCAATGCGCGTCTGTTCGGCGATGTTCATGACCCTGAGTCAGAGGTCTCCGTGGCGATCCGTGAGAATGGTGGTTACCAGCTGATGCCTGAGCAGGGCACCATGCCGGCGAACCATTATCTGCCACGTCGCAAGACCAAGCTGACCATCCATGAGGATGAGCTGCAACGTGTTAATAACCCGCTGAAGGAAGAAGGACACCTGCCAGATCCTGGTCGGGATGCTCCGTCTCTGGAAGATATTTCCACCTTCTAGGGTTGATCGGATTCATTGCTTGGGCGCCTGCCGTGACGAAGTCCGGCGGGCGGCTTGAAACATATTTAGGAGAGTTGAAAAGATGCATCCTCCATTTTCTATGGTGTTTGCCACCACATTATTTGGCATCGGCCAGGGCCTGTTCCTGGCACTGATGACCGTACAGACCTACGCAGGTATGCACCTCCTGCAAGTCGAGAACAGTGCCGAGTTCTATGGCTGGGGAGCCGTATGGTCCCTGGTTGCTCTCGGCGCCGGTTTGTTTTCCTCCGTCTTCCATCTGGGACACCCCGAGCGTGCCTGGCGGGCAGCCTCTCAGTGGCGTACCTCCTGGTTATCTCGTGAAGTGATTGCCCTGCCAGTACTGATGGCACTGGTATTTGCCTACGGTGCCATCAATCTGATGGGTTGGGATCAGATCCTGACCGCAGAAGGTGCCTCGGTAGAGGTGAGTCTGAGTTTTGTTGTTGGCTGGGTTGCGGTACTGGTAAATTTCGCTCTGTTCCTTGCCACCGGCATGATCTACGCGGCCATCCGCTTCATCCAGGAGTGGCGCTGTGCGATGACTCCCATCAACTATATATTGTTGGGTGGTGCCTCTGGTTTCCTGGCGGCCACCGCCTTTGCTACACAGATGGCACCCGGTCAGGTAACCTTGTTGCTGGATCTGACCATCATCCTGCTGACCCTGGCGATTCTGGGTAAGCTGGCGCACCTGTGGCGCAATACCAAAATCAAGCACAAATCCAACATCCAGACGGCCATCGGTGTGCGTCATCCCAAGATCCAGCAGAAGGCGATGGGCTTTATGGGTGGTTCCTTCAATACCCGTGAGTTCTTCAGCCATAAGACGGCTGAGTTCAAGCGCGTTGTGTTGATCAGCTTCCTGGTGATTGCGTTTGTGATTCCGATGGTGATGATCGTTAGCTCTTCCAGCTTTGGTGTGTTGCTGGCGGCGGTGATTATTCAGTATGTTGGTTTGGTGATGGAGCGGTGGTATTTCTTTGCTTCTGCTAATCATCCGCAGAATTTGTATTATCAGACTGTGTGATTGCCCTGACCCATCGGAAAGATGGGTAGGGTACTCATGATGAACCCCGGTAGGGGTTCTATGAGCTACATTTAAAGCTGTTGAGAGAAGCCCCGCTTTTGCGGGGCTTTTTTTTGCACAGGGAAGTGCTTATCCCGCGTAGCCAGGGATGGTGAGAGCGGGATATTGCCTATAAGAAAGTATGTGTCGCTTCGCGACAAATCGGCAGGACAGCCGATTTGCACAGCTATGCTGCCCGAAGGGTGAGACACATGGACGCGTCGAATGACGGTTTAAAAGCATTTATGCGGTTTGTTGCACTGCGGGCGAGTTCATTTCTTTGTCACGCGACAAAGTACCCAAAGGGCATGGCAAAACAGAACCAAAGAAAACGCGCCCAAAGACGCAGTCCCGTTGGGGTTCCCTGCGCGCTTCGTCATTTTGGGCGTTCCCGGAACTCGAGTGATAAAAGTCATCACGCTCAGACACCCGTCCACTTCTCCCCAAAATTACTCCAGTGCTCGGCTGCGTCTACGGGGATTAAAGAGAAGCGGTAGTATTGTGAGTTATGGGTGTCCTGACCCCGTCTTTTCCAGAGTTCCTGAGCCTGAACAAAATCAATGCCGTGTTTCTCCAGATTGGATTGGCTTTTCGCTTCATCGAACTCAAATGTGAACATGGTATAAAAATCATACCATTATTGGGTGGTTGGCAACTTTTCAGGGGATAGGAGTGGGGGGGGAAGAGTAGTAAGAGTGGTGGGTGCCCGCACTCCCGCTGTAGTCATCCGTCGGATGAAAATTCCCTACGGCCAAGGTGCTATGGGTGACTTGCTTATGCAAATTTTTGTTGTAGAGGAGTATTTCCTGGCGGGTAAAAACAATCTCACTAACTATGGCTTTAGGTTCGGTTAGGACTCTTTGCCGACTATCGACTTCTCAGAATGGGGGAGTGTCGATTTATCTTCAGGTCCTTAAATATGTGCATGTGGCTGAACGCTAATCGCAATACATCTGAAAACATACGAAGCCATGTAAACACCAGGTATAATTGAACAATACTCACATAAAAAAATTGCGTATTTAGCAAAAATATCAGTGGTTATTGTATCTAACATAATTTATTGTTAATAAGGTCGCTAGAGCTTTTTTCACCATGTGGTAACTCGCCCTATATAGTAAGATACTATTATACTTCCGACCGAATCTATAAAAGGCATAATAATGACGTTCAGGAAGTACACTCCCGCTATTTTATTACTCTCCACCTTGCTCAATTCCCCTGCCGTTTTTGCTGATACCATCATACAAACCACAGTGACCAGTAATTATCTGGCAAATGGCATCAGCCTGACCGATGACAAGCCGGCACTACAAGTAGGCATCAACTATGAGCATGAATCCGGCCTGTATGCGGGAGGCATGGCTTCAAACCTTAGTCTAGGTAAGGAAGTCGATATTAATGCGGGCTATTATTATAAAGTACATGAGGCTCTGGGTTTTGATATTG
>JAOUJT010000195.1 GCA_029883105.1 Gammaproteobacteria bacterium | reverse complement strand
CGACTGATGCAATTCCTCGACGAAGAGGGACGTGAGGAGATCGGAGCAGAATTGGCACCGGTAGACCGTCTCAAGTTTAAGGATCTGAAAAAATATAAGGACCGTATCGTCCAGGCGCAGAAAGCCACCGAGGAGAAAGATGCCCTCATCGTTATGCGTGGTAGCGTTAAGAAGGTTCCTGTTGTCGCAGCAGCATTCGAGTTCCGTTACATGGGTGGTTCCATGGGCTCGGTGGTAGGTGAACGTTTTGTTCGTGCGGTGAATATCTCACTGGAACAGAATATTCCATTCGTGGTCTTCTCTGCCAGCGGTGGCGCGCGTATGCAGGAGGCCCTGTTTTCATTGATGCAGATGGCCAAGACCAGTGCAGCACTGGCGAAGATGAGTAAGCGGGGTATCCCCTTTATCTCGGTAATGACCGACCCGACCATGGGTGGTGTCTCTGCTAGTTTCGCCATGCTTGGTGATCTGAACGTGGCTGAGCCGGGGGCATTGATTGGTTTTGCGGGACCTCGTGTGATTCAGCAGACCGTACGTGAAACACTGCCCGAGGGTTTTCAACGCAGTGAATTCCTGCTCGAACATGGTGCCATCGATATGATTATTGCGCGTAAGGATATGCGCGATCGCTTGGCCAATATCCTCAGTATGCTGACTCGTCAGTCGGCGGCTTAATATAAAAACCGGGTTTCTGCCCGGTTTTTTCTTTCTCTTATGCGCTTTCAAACCCTAAACCAATGGCTAAGCTGGCAGGAGACTCTGCATCCCAGTGAGATAGAACTGGGCCTGACACGCGTGCAACAGGTCTTTCAACGCCTACAGCCCATATCTCCCAGTTTCAAGATCATTACCGTCGGCGGTACCAATGGCAAAGGTTCGTCTGTGGCTATGCTGGAGGCGATCTATCTGGCTGCGGGTTATAAGGTTGGCAGTTATACCTCACCGCACCTGCTGCGCTATAACGAACGTATTCACCTGAATGGTGAAGAGGTCAGTGACCTAGAACTTGTGCAGGCCTTTGCCCGAGTGGATGAGGCCAGGACCGATATTTCACTGACCTATTTTGAATTTGGGACCCTGGCGGCACTGGATATCTTCTACCGGCAACAACCAGATATCGTCATCCTGGAGATCGGTTTGGGCGGACGTCTGGATGCGGTGAATATCCTTGATGCCGATGTCAGCCTGGTGACCAATATCGCCCTCGACCATACAGACTGGCTGGGTGATGATCGTGAACAGGTGGCCTTTGAAAAGGCAGGGATCTATCGGCATGCACGTCCCGCTATCTTTAATGAAACGGATGTGCCCAAGAGCTTACTGCAGCATGCGGAAGAGATCGGGGCAGAGCTATTGGTCGCGGGACGTGATTATCACTGTAATTCTGAGGCCAACCAGTGGTCCTTCAGTGGGCCGCATGCCAGCTATTTTGCCTTACCTGAACCGGTATTGGTGGGGGACTTTCAGCGCCACAATGCCTGTGGCTGTCTGATGGCTGTATCGTCTCTGAATCAGGACCTTCCGGTTGCTGTCAGCCATATACGGGCAGGTCTGCTTGCCGCATCGAATCCGGGTCGTATGCAGATTATCATCGGCGAGCCGGTACAGATACTGGATGTGGCACACAATCCACACGCGGCGGCGGTGCTGGCGGAGACCTTGCAGCAACAGCCTGCAATAGGCCGTACTCTGGCGGTTGTGGCGATGTTAAGGGATAAGGATCAGCGAGGGGTCATTGAACAATTACTATCACAGGTGGATGCCTGGTATGTGGCAGGGCTGAACGTGCCTCGCGGGGGCCATGCAGAGGAGCTGTACAACATCATTCACGAGCTAGAAGCACAAGCACCATGTGAGCAGTATGAAACGGTAGCCAAGGCCTATGCTGCGGCTTACAATGATAGCGGCCCCAATGACCGCCTGCTTGTTTTTGGTTCGTTTTATACGGTGGCAGATGTACTGGCTTTGCAGGGTTAATCAGATTTCAAGTAAGTAGACAGGGGTAGGGATGGAGGATAAACGGCTTAAACAACGACTGATCGGTGCGGTAGTGCTGATCTCACTAGGGGTGATCTTCATACCTATGTTGTTAAAGGGGCCGGATAGTCTGGATGCTCCCATCTTTACCTCCAATATTCCTCAGCAGCCCGAACAGCGCAAGACCGAGATTATCCCCTTAAAGCCCCTGCCCCCGCGTCCAGTCAATATCCCGATTACGGCGATCCCGGTAGAGGTGGACACCTATCGTCCGCAACCTGAAGCAGCACCAGTCAGTCCCCCTAAGGTTGAGGCAGTCCCCGTCCCGAAGACTGATGCTCAGGCAGCCAAGATACCGATTTTGGATAAACCGACATCGGATCTTTCGGGGTGGGCGGTACAGGTAGGAAGCTTCAGTAGTAAAAAAAATGCCCTTGGTCTGCAGAAACGTCTACGGGCCAAGAACTATGCTGCCTTTGTTGAGGCCTATCAGGCCAAGAGTGGTGTACGTTATCGAGTTCGTATCGGGCCAGAACTCACATCAGACAAGGCCAAGCAGCTTGCTGTGAAGCTGAAACGCGAGTTGGGAATCGATGGTCTTGTGCTACGTCACAAATAGCCGTTCAGTTGTCGGCCCTGCTCTGCTAGAATTGCCCCTTTCCCAACACTCAACCAGGCTTTGTGGCTACGTGGCATAAGACAGTATGACCTGGATCGACTATACCTTTCTCCTGATTATTGCGGCCTCTATCGTCGTCAGCCTGATGCGCGGATTTGTACGTGAATCCTTATCGCTGGCCAGCTGGATATTATCATTCTGGTTGGCCAGTGGTTTTGCCGAACCGCTGTCTGAGTTGCTAACCGAGTACATAGACGTTCCGTCGCTAAGAATCATTCTCGCCTTTGTTGCTCTGTTTGTGGTGTCGATGATGTTGGCCTCCGCAGCCAGTAACCTGTTGGTGGATCTGGTGGATCGGGCTGGGCTGTCGAGTACAGATCGCACAATAGGGGTATTGTTTGGTACTGCCAGAGGTTTTGTTATCAGCGTCATTATGGTGAGTGTGATGGGCCTGACGCCTATGCCAGCGGATGATTGGTGGAAAGACTCCTACTTTATGCCCTACTTTCAGGGCAGTGCTGAGTGGGTGAAAGAGTGGTTGCCGTCCGGAGTGGCGCGGAAGATTCGATTTTAACCCTATTACTGAGTAGCCGGAGTTTATAACGACATGTGTGGCATCATTGGTATCGTCTCCAAAAGTGCAGTCAATCAATCTATCTTTGATGGTCTGACCGTCCTACAGCATCGTGGACAAGACGCCGCAGGTATTGCCACCTGTATGGACGACCGAATGTATCTACGCAAGGACAACGGTCTGGTACGGGATGTATTCGATACCCAACATATGCTGCGTCTGCCCGGCAATATGGGCATCGGTCATGTACGCTATCCTACCGCGGGAAATTCGTCCGCCGTCGAGGCGCAGCCATTTTATGTCAATGCCCCTTATGGTATAGCTCTGGCCCATAACGGCAATCTTATCAATGCCTCGGAACTGAAAAAAGAGTTGTTTGAAGATGGTCTACGCCATGTGAATACCGATTCAGACTCTGAGGTATTGTTGAACATCATGGCCGATGAGTTTCAGAAGATGGGCAAACTCACCATCAATGAAAAAGATGTATTCGCTGCAATCAGTGCCATTTATAAACGTGTGAAAGGCGCCTATGCCGTGACCGCGATGATTACTGGCTATGGCATCGTTGGTTTTCGTGATCCTAACGGTATACGGCCTCTGGTGTATGGCAAACGCGAAACAGAGCAGGGCACGGATTATATCTTGGCCTCGGAGAGTGTCGCCATCGACGCCCTGGATTATGAATTAATCGCCGATGTAAAGCCTGGCGAGGCCGTGTTTATCGATCTCAAAGGCAACATCTACACCCAGCAGTGTACCGACGATGTACTCTATTCCCCCTGTATCTTTGAGCACGTCTATTTTGCCCGTCCAGACTCCCTGATCGATGGTATATCCGTATATAAGGCACGCCTGCGCATGGGCGAGACCCTGGCGCGCAAGATTAAGCGTGTCTTTCCAGAACACGATATTGATGTGGTGATACCTATCCCTGATACCAGCCGTACCTCAGCCCTGCAGCTTAGCTATGAACTGGGGGTTGTTTATCGTGAAGGCTTCATCAAGAACCGTTATATCGGTCGTACCTTTATTATGCCGGGTCAAACCGAACGTAAAAAATCGGTACGTCAGAAACTCAACGCCATAGAGCTGGAATTCAAGGGTAAAAATGTATTACTGGTGGATGACTCCATCGTACGTGGTACGACCTCTAAACAGATCATACAGATGGCCCGTGATGCCGGTGCCAACAAGGTCTACTTTGCCTCCGCTGCGCCACCGGTTCGCCATCCTAATGTCTACGGTATCGATATGCCCACAGTGAGTGAACTGATCGGTCACAATCGGGACGACAAACAGATCGCTGAGGCGATTGGTGCAGATTGGCTGGTGTATCAGGATTTGGATGATCTAATCGAAGCGGTTTATCGTAAAAAGTCTGGCATAGAGCAGTTTGATTGCTCCTGCTTTAACGGTGAGTATGTGACCGGTGGTGTCGATGACAAGTATCTGCAACATATCGAACAAATTCGTAATGATGGTGCCAAGCGTGCGGGGGAAGAGGCCGATATGCGCGAAGGTCTGGTGAATCCATACAACAGCCATTAGAGCGCCCGCAATGATTCGGGAGTATTGACAATCAGGAGTCAGATATTTTAATCTGTCTCCAATGCGCCGATTTGAGGAATCAGCTTGCGGGCGCCATATAAATGCAGCTAAAGCGGTGGATCACCTGCTTTGGCGAACGCTGACGCGGGTTTTTTTATGCCTGGTGTTTATGCCCATAACCCACTGGAGTGAATCATGAACTGGGATGAATTTGATTTCGATACCCTGGCGATACGCGCAGGGACAGCAAGAACCAACGAAGGTGAGCACTCAGAGGCTATCTTTCCTACCTCCAGCTTTGTTTTTGACAGTGCCGCTCATGCTGCCGCGCGTTTTTCCGGAGAAGAGCCTGGTAATATCTATTCTCGTTTTACCAATCCGACGGTACGCACCTTTGAGCAACGTCTGGCGGCAATGGAAGGTGGTGAACGTTGTGTTGCGACCTCGTCGGGTATGTCTGCCATCCTTACTACGTGTATGGGTCTATTGCGTGCGGGTGATCATATCGTCTCCTCACGCGCGGTATTTGGCACCACGGTGGTGCTGTTCAATAATTTTATGGCCAAGTTTGGGGTCGATACAACGTTTGTGGATCTCACCGATCTAACCGGATGGGAGGCAGCCATACAGTCGAACACCCGTCTGTTGTTCCTGGAAACCCCCTCCAACCCATTGACCCAGATCGTCGATGTGAAAAAACTGGCTGCACTGGCCCATGACAAGGGATGTCTGCTGGTGGTAGATAAC
>JAOUJT010000194.1 GCA_029883105.1 Gammaproteobacteria bacterium | reverse complement strand
TCTATACAACCGCTATGCCATTGAGCGGAATATTGCAGAACATCTGAAGCTTGAAATAGCCGGGCCGCATGTTCTTATGCTTATAGATCTGGATCAGTTTAAGTTGATCAATGATGCGGTTGGTCATGTGGCTGGGGATGAGTTGCTAAGGCAGATAAGTCAAATATGCAAGCAAGTATTGCCAGCAAACACCATGATAGGGCGTGTAGGTGGCGATGACTTTTATATGTTGTTTCCGACAACTTCAGAGGTGAAAGCCGTAGAATATGCTCGTTCGCTACTGTCTGATCTGCAGGCTTACCGTTTTTTATGGGAAAGCGGTGAGTTCAATGTTTCGGCATCTATTGGTCTGGTATCGTTCAATGCACATGAGTACACCATGGCTGCCCTGGTGACAGCCGTAGATACTGCGTTCTATGCGGCCAAAACCAAAGGTCGTAATCAGTTACATATTTATCGTCATGATGATAATCGAGTACAGCAGTATAATGATGACATCCAAATATCCTCTGTCATTAGTGAGGCATTACAGGGTGGAGCAGCTCAATTTGAATTGTATGCACAGGACATTGTTCCACTGCAATACTCAACCAGTGCGTTGAGTTATGAAATTCTCCTGCGCATGCGAGACAGTAAAGGTGAGATGTGTATGCCGGGTCAATTCTTGCCCACGGCTGAACGCTATCAATTAATGACTGAAATTGATACGTATGTATTATGGAAGTATCTCGAAACGGTATGTGATAAGCATAATCACATAGAGAAACTAGCCTTTGTAAATATCAATCTGGCGGGTGCGACGTTAAATCATCCGGATTTTCAGCAGCGTTTGAAGGCCGCGATTGAAAAATTTGATTTTCCATGGTCAAAATTGGTTCTGGAAGTGACTGAAACTTCTGCCGTAGGTAATCTTCTTATGGCGTCTGACTTTATCAAGTATTGCCGCGATATAGGTATTCGTGTTGCACTGGATGATTTTGGTACCGGCATGGCGTCATTCGAATATCTTAAACATCTGCCATTTGATGTGGTAAAGATAGACGGGAATTTCGTTAAAGATATGCTGTTAGATCCTGTCGACCATGCCATGGTGAGTTATGTGCACCAGATAAGCAAACTACGAAAACAGGAAACTATCGCTGAATTTATCGAAGATGAGGAACATCTTCAGGCGCTTAAGGAGATAGGTGTAGACTACGGTCAAGGTTATCATCTGGGTAAACCGCGGCCACTTATTGAGTGGTTATGATTCGTGACAATGCAGTTGTCAGCGAATTTATAGTCGATTCTCAGGATGTGGCACAACAAGCTGCCGCTTCTAAGCATGAGTGATTTCCTCACTCGGATCAATAATATAAACTAGTTCTTTCTCCTATGGACAGATCATATGAAGCAATCGAATCAGGCCCTGATATCGGTACACTCGGCGGTTTTTATCTTTGGCCTTACCGCCTTGTTCTCAAAACTCATCGATTTGTCAGCGCTGGAGATTACCCTGTTACGCAGTGTGTTTGCCGTACTGGCCCTATGGTGGTTCATACGCTGGCAGAAAGAGTCGCTCAAACTACAGAGTCGCAATGACTACCTGATCGTCATATTTCTCGGCATACTGTTAGCCACACACTGGGTGACCTATTTTCATGCCATGCAGGTTTCCTCGGTGGCGGTAGGGGTCATAGCACTGTATACCTTTCCCGTCATCACCGTATTTCTCGAACCCATGTTTCATGGTGAACGTCCTCATCTACAGGATATCATTAGTGCCTTAGCCGTATTATTTGGTATCTATTTACTGGTGCCTGAATTCTCACTGGAAGATTCCACCACACAGGGTATTTTATGGGGTGTCTTTTCTGCACTATTGTTTGCCCTGCGTAATATCATACAGGGACGATACTTTTCCGCTTATCCGGCGCGCCATGCGCTGTTCTATCAGGCGGCGGTGACCATCGCGGTGTTGTTGCCCTTTGGTGGACAGATGATAGCGGATGTCAGTAACTGGCAATGGGGGCAACTGCTTCTGCTCGGTGTCGTATTTACTGCGCTGCCTCATACCTTGTTTGCCCATAGCCTGCTGCACTTTAAGGCCAAGACCACCAGTCTGATTGCCTGTCTTCAGGTGGTGTACGCAACGCTGTTTGCCGCCCTGTTGTTAGGTGAGATGCCTGAGCTAATGACCGTTCTGGGTGGCATGATCGTCGTGGCTGCGGCCATGTATGAATCCTACAGCGCCGGGCGTCGAAACTAATATCACGGTATTATGCATAACACTAATCTAAATTCCGATACTGCAACGATAATCAATAGTGAACAAAGCGAATTCGGTTGCGTAACGGTATATGAGAATGATAATTATCGTTGGTTGAGTTTTGACAACAAGCAAGCTCATAGTGCCATGTCGATACAGAAACCCTGGCAAGTCGTCCTGCCTTATTATCCTGTGCTGTTATCATCTCTTTTATTTAACCCGTCACCCGATTCGGTGTTAATGATTGGCTTGGGTGGCGGTGATCTTGTACGTTTCTATCATCATTATCTACCACAGAGTCAGCTCAAAGTAGTGGAGATAAGTGAGACAGTGATAAATACATTCCATGACTATTTCCAGTCTTCCGATATCTTGATGGATAATGTGATTATTCAGCAAGGGGATGTGTGTGAATACATCAACCAAGCAAAGAGCCCGGTATTTGACACGATATATATGGATGTTTATGGTGAGTATTCATTGCCTGACTGTTTTTACGATAGGCAATTCTATATCGAGCTTGCAAAATCGATCTCGGATCATGGTGTGGTGGCTGTGAATTTCGTGGTAAAAGATGAGGCCGATGCATTTCGATTAATGCGTCTTATGTCTGAGGGATTCGGTCAGCAGATACTCTGCCTTTCTGTTGGTGAGTATATGAATCTGGTAGTGCTTGGTTTTAAACATAATCCTCTGAGTTTAAGTGTCAAGGGTGGGGGTGATATGCTTCGCTCCTTATCCGAACGATTTGAGCTGGACTATAGTGAGTTGCTTGGTAATCTTATCCAGAACAATCCTCATCTTGCTGAACAGATACGAAAACAATTTACACAATAAATATCTATCAATTCCTGATATCTGAATAACTGATTCATAAAAATTGACCTAGATTTGTCATCCACAAACCGCAATCGAAATATCATTGCTTGTATGTGATGTAGTTGGCGCTATGATGGATTCGCTCTGTTGCATCAATAGAACATTGACTACTATTCAATCTTCTTGTCTAGACGTTTCAGTCAGACATGGGTAGATATAAATCGATATAAGGAAATTCTTCATGCGCAAACTCATAATTTCACTATTCTGTCTCTTTCTTGCCAGCCCCGTTATTGCTCAAGCGGATGATGGGATGATCAGTAAAAAGAGTAAGTACTCTGTCTCCGTAACCATCGATAAACTGGAGAAGGCATTAAAGTCCAAAGGCATAACTATAGCCGTACGCTGGAAGCATAGCGATAGGGCCAATAAGGTGGACATCCCCTTACGTCCAACCGAGCTTTTGATCTTTGGTAATCCCAAGCTGGGCAGCCATATGTTTACCTCAAATCAGACCGCGGGTATTGATCTGCCATTGAAGGCCTTAGCCTGGAAGGATGAGCATGGCGTGGTTTGGTTAACCTATAATGATCCTGCCTACATCGCCAAGCGCCATAAGATTACAGACCGTGCTCACATCGTGACGAAGATGACCGGGGCTATGAATAATTTTACCAATATCGCTACTGGTAATATGTAACAGAGGAGGCCGGTATAAACCGGCCTTTTTTATGCGGGTAGTTTCTCGTGTAAGGGCGAATGACTAATAACGATACCGTCTTCATCGGCATACAGATAGTCGCCGGGTTTAATATTAAGCCCCGCGAATCTCACCGCGATATCCCGTTCACCCAGACCTTGTTTCAGGCTTTTCAGCGGCATGGTTCCCAGTGCCTTTACGCCGATGTCTATATGTGCAATCTCTGCAGAGTCTCTGATACAACCGTTTATCAGCACACCGGCCCATCCATTCTTCTCGCCCATTGCGGCGAGCATGTCACCCATCAATGCATGACGCAGAGAGCCACCACCATCCACCACCAACACGCGCCCCTCGCCTTGTTCTTCCAGTGCCTGGCGTAGCAGAACATTGTCCTCAAATAGCTTTACCGTAGAGATGGGCCCATGGAATGCTGATTGACCACCAAAGTCACCAAACAGAGGATCGGCGATCTGGATTTGCTCACTAAAGTGGTCACATATATCCGTGGTTTTGATCATGCGTGTTACTCCTTGATGATCACATGCATGCGCCTGGGACCGTGGGCACCTAGTTGGATGGTCTGTTCCACATCGGCTGTGCGTGAAGGACCGCTGATGATATTCACCACAGCCGGGGGCGTGTCATGTTGCTGGCGTAGTAAGTCCCATACGTCCTCCATGTGCGCGAGCAGTGTCTCCTTTTGCACGATGCAGATAAAATTATCCGGCAGAAAGTTCGCTTCGGTGGGGGTTTCGTGGGAGGAGATCATCACCACAGAGCCGGTTTCGGCTATGGCCGCTGTGGCGACACTGAGGGTGTTCATATCGGTGTTATTGATCGGTCTCTGCTGTGCATCAATCTCATCCGGCCAGGGCAGTGTGGACAGCATGGGATGCGTCACCAGACAGAGTTGCAGCGGTAATTTATGCGACTGGAGAAACTCAACCACAGAATGAACGATACCTGCGTTATCCGCTACCGTATCGAAGGATATGACATTGCCTTTCAGTTTGGTCTGAAAGTGTGCCATCAGATCATCAGCGAGCTTTGGCCTGGGGCCATCATTCAGTTGCGGTTGTCTTTGCGGATGATGTGGGCTTGACCATTTTTCTGCCCGCAGCCTTTGCAGGATGGCCGCACGTGCCTCGCTCATTTTTGCTCTCCTGTTTTCGTCTGTCGCCACTGTTGCATAAAGGTTTTACCCTGAGGGCTGGGCATATCCCGCGAGTCGGTCCAGTTACCCATGCCGGGCAGATGTGAAATCCTGCCGGAGCGTGCAAACAGTTTCAGTAGTGTCGTCGCCATGCGCCCAAACAGTCGATAAGCTACGGGATGTCGTGCCAGCCAGGACCATAGACGGATGCCCCATCGTTTAGCCTTCGGTGTCAGCCCCTGCTGGAATTCATCTTCACGCAGCTTGCGTAACAGATCCGGCAGGGGAATCGACATCGGGCATACCTCGGCACAGCGTCCACAGAAGGTGGAGGCGTTAGGCAGATCTCGGGACTGTTCCAGACCGATCATCAGCGGTGTCAGCACCGAACCCATGGGGCCGGGATAGACCCAGCCATAGGCATGCCCGCCGACATTGCTGTAGACCGGGCAGTGGTACATACAGGTGCCGCATTTGATGCAGCGCAGCATGTCGCGATAGGGGCCGTTAAGGATCTTGCTGCGGCCATTGTCCACCAGCACCACAT
>JAOUJT010000312.1 GCA_029883105.1 Gammaproteobacteria bacterium | reverse complement strand
CCTTTAGGTAGTAGTAGGGTTCAGCCTGAAAATCCGCTACCCAGCCGAAGCCATCACGTATATTACTGGGACCCAGGAAGGGGAGTACCAGATAATACCCGTCACCTATCCCCCAAACGGCCAGGGTCTGGCCAAAGTCTTCATTATGGCGAGACAGGCCTATGGGTGTGGCGACATCGATGAAGCCGGCCAGGCCGATACTGCTATTCACACCGATGCGGCCCAGATCCGACAGGCTGTGTAGCGGTTTGCCCTGCAACAGGTTATTCAGGCCATTGGGAACATCGCCAAGATTGTTGAAAAAATTGCTGAAACCCCGATCCAGCCAATACGGGGTAATAAATTGATAACCTTTGGCTACCGGACGCATGAGGTGCTCATCAAAGCGCTCATTAAAGTTGTAGATGGAGCGATTCATACCTTCCCATGGATCCTGGGGATTGGGTGTTCGGGTACCGGCACAGGCAGACAATAGTAAACTGGCAACAATAACAAGCAGGTGAATCTTGGGCATACGCAGGTGGTTCCTTTGAGGTGGTTCTCTTGTCATTGCGGTGGGCTTCATGCTCTACTGCAAAAAATAAGTATAAATATCAGTCGCTATTATCACTGACAAAGCAGTCTGGCGGCAAACCGGAGAACGGATGGTCGAACAACAATACAGTGTCATGATCGGTGCCTGTGGCTGGGAACACCCAGCCTGGGATGAGGTATTTTATCCTGATGACCTGCCAGAAGACTGGCGCATGGGCTTTTACAGCAATGAATTTCCGGTATTACAGCTACCTCTGAGCCGTATTATGGCGGCGCCAGAAGACGAACTGGATGAATGGCTAGAGGATAGCCACGAAGGTTTTCGCCTGGTGGTGGAGCTGGAGAGTACGCTGGATAGTCGCGCCGAGGCACGCTTACTGGCTTTACAGCACAGATTGCTGGCACTGATTCTCTCTGATGAGGCCATCAGCGTACCGGAATCTCTCTCCTCTTTGCCGTGTTTGTGGGCACCCCGGGAAGACAATGCGTGCGAACTGCATTTGCAGGCAGGCCGTGGGCAGATATGGACAGGAGAGAGCAGCCCTTGTTGGGACGAACGCCTGGCGATAGTTTGTCTGCAAAGCGGCGACTATAAGGATATGAAGCAACTCAAACAGCTGTTGCTAAGTTGTGCACCGGCGTTGGAAGAGGGTCGTACCTTGGTGTTGCTGTTTGCCGGTGACCCCCCGGATGTACAGCTGATGCAAAACGCTAGGACCCTCACCGAGTTGTTGGGGTTTTAGACAGCAGGTATTTAGAGTAACAAGGGAGGATAAAGGTAGCGATGCAGGATAACGAAGAGATAATGGTCAAGATTCGCGGCATGAGTTTTGAGTATGCCGGGCGCAAGATCTTCGACAACATCGATCTGGATATTCCACGTGGCAAGATCACTGCCATCATGGGGCCCAGTGGTACAGGTAAGACCACCCTGTTACGCCTCATCGGTGGTCAGCTCAGGCCCACTCAGGGCAGTATTCAGGTGGATGGTCTGGAGGTGCCCAAATTATCTCATCATGATCTGTATGAGCTGCGCAAACGCATGGGCATGCTGTTTCAAAGTGGTGCCCTGTTAAGCGATATCAACGTCTTTGAAAATGTCGCCTTCCCCCTGCGTGAGCACACCAAGCTGCCCGAAAGCATGATCCATGATCTGGTGTTGATGAAGCTCAATGCGGTGGGGTTGCGTGGTGCGCGGGCATTGATGCCCAGCGAATTGTCCGGAGGTATGGCCAGACGTGTGGCCATGGCCCGTGCCGTTACCCTCGACCCGACCATGATCATGTACGACGAACCCTTTACCGGTCAGGACCCTATCTCCATGGGCATCCTGATAAAGCTGATCCACAGCCTCAATCGTAGCCTCGGTATTACCAGTATCGTGGTTTCACACGACGTGGCCGAAACCGCCTCTATTGCCGATTATGTCTATCTGGTCTCTGGCGGCAAGGTCATCGAGCAGGGCACACCAGAGCAGTTAAACCATTCCAGTTCCGAATGGACCACCCAGTTCATGCAGGGATTACCCGATGGCCCTCTTCCCTTTCACTATCCGGCCACAGACTTTCGCGACGAGTTATTAAGTGGAGGGCGTGGATAATGCAGCTGATACGAAATCTCGGGCGTAGCGCCCTGCACAGTTTTCAGCGCCTTGGGCGGGGGAATCTGTTTCTGTTTCATACCCTGATGGGTGTTCCGCAACTGTTTTTGCGTTACCGCCTGATCATTCAGCAGCTCTACTCGGTGGGGGTCATGTCTTTGACCATTATTGTGGTCTCCGGTCTCTTTACCGGCATGGTGCTGGGGCTGCAGTTGTTCAATACCCTGCAGAATTTTGGTGCCGAACAGTCCATCGGCTCGGTGACGGCACTGACCCTGGTTCGTGAGTTGGGACCGGTACTAACGGCGATCTTTTTTGCCGGTCTGGCGGGCACCTCACTGACCGCAGAGATTGGTCTTATGAAGGCCACGGAGCAGCTCTCCGGTATGGAGATGATGGCGGTGGACCCCATGCGCAGGGTGATTGCCCCGCGTTTTCTCGCCGCCTGGTTGTCGGTGCCGGTGCTGGCATTGATCTTTAGTGCGGTAGCGATTCTGGGTGCCTATTTCGTCACTGTAGGATTGCTGGGGCTGGACTCCAGTGTCTATTGGTCACAGATGCAGGCCTATGTAGACTGGCATGAGGATGTGGTTAACGGCATCATCAAGAGCATCGCGTTTGGTTTTATCGCAGCATGGATTGCTGTGTTCGAGGGGCACGATGCCGTTCCCACTTCAGAAGGGGTAAGTCGTGCAACCATCCGCACGGTGGTGCATACATCGCTGTCGGTATTGGGCGTAGATTTTATTTTGACATCATTAATGTTCGGGGGCTAAAGGCATGTACTCCAAGACAGTAGAAATATGGGTAGGGATCTTTGTTGCAGCGGGTTTGGCTGCACTGTTTATGTTGGCCATGCAGGTCAGCAATCTATCCACGGTAGGGGCAGAAGATGGCTATGAAATCAGCCTCTATTTTGAAGATATCGCCGGTCTGGGACCACGTGCACCGGTACGCATGTCCGGGGTGCGAATAGGCCGTGTCAGCAGTATCGCTTACGACCAGCAGCGTTTTAAAGCTGTGGTAAAGGTACAGATAGAAAATAGCTACAATACCATCCCTGAGGACACCACAGCCTTGATCCTTACC
>JAOUJT010000371.1 GCA_029883105.1 Gammaproteobacteria bacterium | reverse complement strand
AGGGTCTATTGGGGGCAAAATACATCGGTTTTGAACCTGGTGGTGCCCTGGATAATCTGGCCGCTGGCAGCGAGATCCACAATACACAATCCTCACTTTCGCTGGAAAAGATCATCGGCAAGCTGTTTGTGAAACTGACAGGAGGAAATGACTAATGGGAATGGGAAAAATTCTTTTTGCCCTGCTGTTATTACTGCCAACAGTATCTGTGGCCGATGCCTCCATGGCACCGGACGAAGTGGTGCGAGTAACCTCGGACAAGGTGCAGCAGACCCTCTTGACCAATCGCGAGATGCTGAAGAAAAACCCGGATGCCATCATTGCACTGGTGGAAGATATGGTGGTGCCGAAATTCGATTTTGTCCGCGCCTCTGCTTGGGTGTTGGGTAAACACTGGCGTCTCGCTACGCCAGAACAGCGCGGTCGTTTCGTCAAAGAGTTTCAGGATCTGCTGCTCAATACCTATGCCTCTGCCCTGCTGGAATACGCCGACTTCAAGATTACCTTTTTGCCACTGCGTATGAAGGAGGGCGACCGTACCGTTATGGTACGGACAAAAGTCCTGCAACCCGGTGCGGACACCATCAATCTCGATTACCGATTATTCAATGGCAAAGAGGGCTGGAAGGTGCTGGATATTCTGGTGGATAACGTCAGTCTGATCGCTAACTATCGCAGCAGCTTTGGCGAAGAGGTCGAACAAAATGGCCTGGATGCCTTGTTGGCCCGATTGGCGAAAAGTAACAGTGAAAAGCGAGCGAAAAAGTGAGTGATCTGGTCAGCCTAAGCCGTGGGGATGACGGCGTTTATATACTTCGAGGCGAACTGGGTTTTATCACCGTGAGTCCGTTACTGAAACATTCCGCTGAATTATTCAGCGGCGAAGAGACAGAGATCGTGGTCGACCTTGCGGGGATAACCAGGGCGGACAGTGCCGGTCTGTCTCTGTTGATCCAATGGTGGCGACACGCCCTGGAGATGAAGCGTTCGATCTCGTATGTCCATGTGCCTGCTCAGATGATGGCCATGGCCCAGTTGGGTGGTGTCGATGAGTTATTGCCCATCATTGCTGAAGGCTAGGTCGTTCGTATATGAGTGTTGCTGTTTCTATCAAGAATATCCATAAGTGTTATGGCGACGTGCATGCCTTAAAAGGTGTGGAATTCGATATCCAGCAGGGTGAGTTCTTCGGTCTGTTGGGTCCCAATGGCGCAGGCAAATCTACCCTGATTAATATCATGGCCGGGCTGGTACATGCCAGTGATGGCTGCTTGTCGGTGATGGGCCACGACGTGGTGAAATCCTATCGTCAGGCACGTCAGTCTTTGGGGGTGGTACCACAGGAGCTGGTGTACGACCCCTTCTTTTCCGTGCGCGAATTATTGCGACTACAGTCCGGTTACTTTGGTCTGCGCAAGAATGACGACTGGATCGATGAGCTACTCAGCATCCTCAATCTGGATGACAAGGCCGATGCCAACATGCAGGATCTGTCCGGTGGCATGAAACGGCGGGTCTTGATTGCCCAGGCCATGGTACACAAACCACCAGTATTGGTGTTGGACGAGCCTACCGCCGGGGTGGATGTGGAGCTGCGACAGCATCTATGGGAGTTCGCCTGTCGTCTGCATAAGCAGGGTCACACCATCGTATTAACCACCCATTATCTGGAAGAGGCCGAGGCCCTGTGTGATCGTATCGCCATCGTCAATGATGGTGAACTGGTGGCACTGGACAGCAAGCAGGCCCTGCTGGCTCGCTGTGCAGAGCGCAAATTGACCCTGACCCTGGCGGATACCAATATTCGCCTGCCGGACAGATTACGGGAGCGGGTCGTGGAGCACGACAGCAATCGTCTGGTTTTCCGTCTGGACAAAGAGGCGATGAATATTGGCGAGGTATTACAAGCTGTACAGGCCGCAGGTGGCCAACTGGTGGATCTGCATATCGAAGAGCCGGGACTGGAAGAGGTGTTTATGGCCCTAACCCGACGGGAGCCAAAGGCATGACCAACTGGCACGGTATGTACACCCTGTTTGCCAAAGAGGTGTGGCGTTTCCTTAAGGTCACCATACAAACCATCCTCACCCCGGTGGTGACCACACTGTTGTATCTGATGGTCTTCGGCCAGGCGCTGGAGGGACATGTACAGATCTTTCCCGGGGTCAATTATCTCAACTTCCTCATCCCCGGCCTGATGATGATGAACATCATCCAAAACGCTTTCGCCAACAGCTCGTCCAGCCTCATCCAGTCGAAGATGAACGGCAA
>JAOUJT010000193.1 GCA_029883105.1 Gammaproteobacteria bacterium | reverse complement strand
TCCAGTTGATCGTGATCGAATTCACTGTAGGAACCAAGTTTATTTAATACACGCTCGATGACCAGTTCTTCATACAGGTTATTGATTTCAAAGCTCATAAGGCTACTCCACTGAAAATGATACCCATAGTGATCTTATAGCACAGTGCAGCTGTGATTGTCGTCTTAACGCAGACGCCAGTTGGGTGTGAGGTCTTTTTGTATCAGCTCATGCTGTATCAGCCAGTCACGGGCGTCTTCGGCATCATCCGTGAACCAGGCGCGGGTGGAGCCGAGGCGAAAGCTGTAACCCCACTCATCCATGTCCTGCATCATGCGCTCGCGACCCATATCCGCTAGATGATCCGCCAGCAAAAGTTGCAGATAACAGACCGCATTCTCTTCGTCATAATCACCACCGGTATCCGTATGCAGTTCGGCCCTGCGAGTCTCGTCCATACAGATGACATGACAGGCCTCATGCAGGGCGGAATGCACCGGGGTATCGCTACGGATCAGCAACTCGGTTTTGATCACACCGGCCTCCGGTTCACCAAACCAGCTGCCCGGTATGGGGGCATTATCCGCGACCACGGTCAGGCTCAGTCTGAAACGGTTCAGTAGTTGTTCTAGTGAGGAGTAACCCAGTTCACCGCAGGTGAGTACAGCCATAGCATTGCTTTGTATAAGGGATATGGGGGTATTATACCCTAAAGGGCACAGATACCCTGAAGGGCACAGATACCCTGAAGGCCGGATGGAGCCGGCCAGCTATTTCTCGATAATGTGTACGGTATCGCCGGGATAGATCTTGTCCGGGTTTTTGATCCCGCTGAGGTGTGCCAGCTCGGGATAGCGGAAGGGGTCTTTGACGTAGCGTTCGGCGATGTCCCAAAGGGTGTCACCCTTGACGACAACGTGGGTGACCTCCAGTCTAGGTTTGGACTGGGTTACCACAGGTTCTTCAATCGGTGCGTTCACCGGAATGGGGTCGATGACCTCCTCAGCGGGGCTTGTCGCCATCTCTGGTTTGGTATCTGTGTCAGGCTCTTGCCTTGCTTCGTCAGGGCTTTGTTCACCACGTTCTTTGATTAATGGGCGCGCAGCTTCATTGTTCGGTCCGTTGAGGGTGATGGTGAGAACGCGATCCTGACGATTTATGTCGGCGCGAAATGGCTCGTCCCCATCGGCATCGGTGCTGATCGTGTCTGCGGCTCCGATGGTTTCTTGTTCTGTTTCAAACAGTGCAGGTTGCTGTGGTTCACTGGCGATTGGCACGGGCTCGTGAATCGCCGGCTCCGGTGCAGGCTCGGCGATGGCCTCTTCGTAGCGGGCCACCGGCCTGGTTTGCTGCCTCTCGGAGAAGGCCCCGCTGAAATAGAGTATCGCTGCGCTGCCAGCGATAAAGAGTATGGCCACGATCAGGATCAGGCCACCGATGCCCCCACCTTCGTCTTCCTCTGCGGCATCAGATCTACCCTGGGGGATGACTGGTTGCGGGTTGTCTCGCTCTGTTTTGATGGCGGCAATCGTTTCTGGCGGAGTAGGGGTGGGTCTAGCAGGACGTTGTGATGTGACTGTCGTTGCCGACTCCCTTGTCATGCGGGGAGTTGTAGTGGTTGGCCTGGCTACAGCGCTTGTTGTTGGCGAAACGCGAGGTGGTGCTGGTTTAATTGTCTGGCTCGGGCGCGAGGATTCTAGTGTGCGCTTGCTAGGGGGAGCCTGTGGTGGTGTCTCCTTTGCCACCGCTGCAGCAGTGCTTTCGGTTTTCAGCTTACTGGGCGTGCTCATCGTTGTACCAGGAGTGTTATCGCTCTGGCTGCTCAGGGGGGGGGCGGTGTCGGGCTTGGTGATGGTTGGCGTGGCGCTGTTATCTGCTTCAGGTTTTGTGCTGGAAGAAGCCGCTAGGCCGGGGGAACTGGCCGCTTGCTGCTTGGCCTCCAGCTGCTCGATATGCTGAGCCAGGCCGGTAGACGGAACCATGGCCTCCAATCGTACACATTCGGTGTGCAGGATTAGCTCCTTATCCATGATAAAGGTGCGGGTGAATACATCGCGGGGCAGGGCAGCGGGGAGGATATCCCAGCGGCCATCCTCCTGGTCGATGACGTTTAAGACCTTGTCCACCCAAAAGGCATAGATGCCTTGTGGTAGCTCGGCAATGATGACGCGACCATGTGTGGGATCCGATGGGGAAAGACCGAATTTAGTGCGCACATCGACCACCCTGACGAGGCGATCACTGTGGCGGAACATGCCAGGTAAGCGTCCGGTTTTGCCCGCAGTTTCATGTTTGGGTGGAGGAATGATGGTCTGTATATCGTTGCTAAACAGACTGCATTTCACCGGTCCGACCTGAAACAGCAATAATTTCTGGTTCGTCGTGTTCTGCACAATAGCCAATTATAGTTTCGTCATTAAATAACTGTATCGACCACCTTGGCGGAAGGATTAACTATTTTCTGCGGGGAGTCGGCAATATTGGTTACACAGGGCAACGAAGTCCTGCAGTGATAACTGTTCCGGACGCAGTTTCGGGTCAACTCCGACGGCGATCATGGCCGCCTCATCAAGCCAACCCTTGAGACTATTGCGCAAGGTCTTGCGTCGCTGTGAAAAGGCCTGCGCCACCAGTTTGGATAGGGTCTCGACCGAGTCCACCTCATAGGGAGGCTGTTCGTGCGGCACCAGACGGACGATGGCCGAGTCGACCTTGGGGGCTGGCGTAAATGCTCCCGGTGGCACGATAAACAGTTTTTCTACCCGACAGAAGTACTGCACCATGATACTGAGTCGTCCGAATGTCTTGCTGCCCGGCCCGGCCTGCATGCGCTCAACGACCTCCTTTTGCAGCATAAAGTGCATATCCTCTATGCAATGACGCAAACTCAGTAGATGGAAGATCAGCGGGGTAGAGATGTTATAGGGCAGGTTGCCGATAACGCGCAGCTTGGTCTCGCCTTCCACCAGACTACAGAAATCAAATTTCATCGCATCCAGATTATGGATCGTCAGTTGTGAGCCCAGCTCGGCCTGCAGGATCGGGATCAGATCGCGATCCAGTTCCACCACATCCATATGTTTGATGTATGTGAGTACTTCCTGGGTGAGAGCACCCTTGCCTGGACCGATCTCCACCAGATGTTGACCTTCACGTGGCTGGATCTGATGGACGATGCGCTGGATGACATTATGGTCGTGAAGAAAATTCTGGCCGAAGCGTTTGCGCGCACGGTGGTCGTGTTTATCGGTCATTGGGCTTACCTGTGTGTGCCATTTGTGCGGCGTATTGTAGAGCGGTCTGTAGACTGCCGATGTCGGCGCGACCGCTGCCGGCCAGATCCAGTGCCGTGCCGTGGTCGACCGAGGTGCGAATGATGGGCAGGCCCAGAGTAATATTCACCGCCTGACCGAAGCCCTTGTATTTGAGTACCGGCAGACCTTGATCGTGGTACATGGCCAGCACCGCATCGGCCTTGTTCAGATAGCGCGGGGTGAACAGGGTATCCGCAGGTAGGGGGCCGAACAGCTGCATGCCTTCAGTGCGTTTTTGTTCCAGTACCGGAGCAATGACCTCGATCTCCTCATGCCCCATATGACCACCCTCACCAGCGTGAGGATTAAGGCCGCAGACCAGGATGCGCGGAGTCTTTATGCCCAGTTTGTTGTGTAGATCATGGTGCAAAACGTCCAGCACATCAGACAGCAGGCGCGGAGTGATGCTGGCACTGACCTCGGACAAGGGTAGATGGGTGGTGACCAGAGCCACACGCAGGCCTTCGGTGGCCAGCATCATCACCACCTGGCGGGTGCCGGTTTTGGCCGCAAGAAATTCCGTATGTCCGGTAAACGGAATCCCCGCCTCATTGATCACCCCCTTGTGTATGGGACCGGTGACCATGGCACTGAACTGACCACTCATACATCCCTCGATGGCCAGTTCCAGCATCTCCAGAACGTAGGCGGCATTGGCACTATTGAGCTGGCCAGTGGTGACGGGGGCTTTCAGTTGCAGAGGTAGTAATTTGATCTCACCGGCCTTGGCAATACGCGGGGTATCGTGGGCTAGCAGGGTCAGGACTAGACCAAGTTGTTGCGCACGTTGTTGCAGCAAATCGGCATCACCGATGACGCACCAGTCCACCGTTTGTTGTTGCTGAGCCAGCTGGATGCAAAGGTCTGGGCCGATACCGGCCGGCTCACCACTGGTAAGCAGTAGGGGGGAGGAGACAGGCTGCATTGGTTAAAGCCTGATCTCCACATAGGCGGCATCGCGTGTTTGCAGCAACCATTGCTCCAGTTGTTCGTCAAACTTTCGTTTCTCCAGAGTGCTGCGGACGCTGTTACGCAGCTGTTCCATGCTCAGTCCCTGGCGGGTGTTATTTCGTACCTCCAACAACTTGACGATATGAAAACCACTGGGGCTACGCAGTACCTGGCTCACTTGTCCGGCTTGAAGCCCGGGTACCACGGTACTGAAGAGGGTGGGTAATTGACCGACTGGTGCCCAGCCCATATCGCCGCCTTTGAGGGCATTACGGCCCTTGGAATGGGTCAGTGCGGACTTGGCAAAATCCGCGCCTTTTTGCAGTTCTGCTTGTAGCGATTCCGCCTGACGACGGCTGGCATCAATTTGTAGACTGTTGGCGGCCTGTGGTGGGCTAATCAGGATGTGCGCCCAGTGATACTCCACGCTCACCTGGCCCTGGGTTTGCAGGCTGGCCAGATAGTTGTCGACTTCCTGCTGGCTGACATTCACCTGTTGGCGAATGATGCGACCCTGTAGTTCTGAGATCAGGACCTCTTCACGAAACTGCTCTCGAAACTGTCCCCAGTTAACACCACGAGCAGTCTGTTTTTTCTTTAACTCGGAAAGGCCCTTCAGGCCTTGTTGGCGGGCGAAGTTTTCCATCGCCTGGTTGAGTAGCCCATCGTCGATGGAGAGATTCATGCGAGCGGCATGTGCCAACTGTAGTTGCTTGATGATCAAAGAACCCAACACCTGTTGCTGCAGTACCGACTCGGGTGGCAAGTCCATCTTGCGTGCCTGCAAGGTCTGCTTGGCCGTCTTCATAGTCTCATCCAGTTCACTCTTGAGGATAACATCGTCATTGACAACAGCGACAATACTGTCCAGTTGTTTGGCAGCATAAAGCGGTGCTGCCAGTAACAACAGAATTAACAGGATGGAGTGGTTTGGCATGCTCAGGTTCTTCATTAAAGGTATTCACTATCTGGGTTTGGATTCGTAGCCTAGGATATCATTTTTCAGGTAACTATCGATGCGTTTTCCACCTACGGTACCCAGACCTTTAAACTCGAAGTCTAATATCAGTTGCTGCTCGACGGGTAGGGTGCTGCTGAGCCGGTAATTACGCTGGATCAAGCGGAATGCCCAACAACAGCTTTCATAACCAAAGCCCAACAGCTGATCCAACTCGGCTTGATTTAACAGGTCATAACGTGAACGAGCATACAGGTGCCAGCGTGGATTAGCTGCCACAAGGTCGATAGTTCTGCCTGCGACAGTGTTTC
>JAOUJT010000192.1 GCA_029883105.1 Gammaproteobacteria bacterium | reverse complement strand
ATATCGAGGCACGGCGCATGAAGATCTATGCCGAGCTGTTCTACAACAACGTCGAAGACTTTATGTCGAGTACCTTTCCGGTGCTTCGCGAACTGTACACGGATGAACAGTGGCAGTCGCTACTGCGCGACTATTACTCCCGGCATCAGGCCAAAACCCCGTTGTTCCCGGAACTGGCACGCGAGTTTCTCTATTACCTGGAGTATGAGAGAGAGTCAGCCGAGCATGACTACCCCTTTATGCTGGAGCTGGCCCACTATGAATGGGTCGAGGCAGCGTTATACCTGGCCGATGAAGAGGTCTCTGTCGATCAGATTGACAAGAATGGCGATCTGTTACACGCACTACCACTGATCTCGTCACTGGCCTGGCTGCTCAGTTACCACTATCCGGTACACCAGATCAGCGCGGACTTTATCCCCACCGAGCAGCACCCTACCCATATCCTCGTCTACCGTGATGCCGAGGCAGAGATACAGTTCATAGAACTCAATCCGGTAACGATGAAACTGTTACAGCTGATCAAAAATGCAGAACACCACAGCAGTGAAGCGATACTGTTGCAGCTGGCCGAAGAGCTACAGCATCCCCAACCCGAGGTAGTGATACAGGCAGGACTGTCGCTGTTACAGGAGCTGCACGAAAAAAATGTCATCCTCGGCACAAAAAAATAATCACAACCGCCTGATACCGCCACAAAGGACCCCTATGATGATCAAACAAATCTTCGACTTCCTGCAACAGATGATGGCCAAGGCGCAACAGGCAGATTTTCTCGCGCCTCTGGCTCTACGACTCTATCTGGTGCCGGTATTCCTGGCTGCCGGGATAAACAAATTCAACGGCTTTGAAGGCACTGTGGCCTGGTTCGGTAATGCCGAATGGGGGCTGGGCCTGCCACTGCCGACACTGATGGCGGCACTGGCCACTGGTACCGAACTGTTGGGTGCCGTACTGCTGTTACTCGGTCTGGGTGTGAGGTGGATCTCTGTACCGCTGATGATCACCATGCTGGTGGCCATATTTGCCGTACACTGGCATAACGGCTGGCAGGCCATCGCCGATGCCAGCTACTGCCTGTTTAATTGTGATGATGCTATCGCCGCAGCGGAACGCCTGGACAAAGCCAGGGATATATTGCGTGACAACGGTAACTACAGCTGGCTGACCGAACAGGGCGGCTTTGTCATCTCAAATAATGGCATAGAGTTTGGGGTTACCTATTTTGTTATGCTACTGACACTGTTCTTTATTGGTAGTGGAAAATTAAGCCTGGACTACCTGATAAGCAAAAAGTAGCAGACTGCACTCCCAAGATACGATGTAAAAGACGCCCGAAGGCGTCTTTTTTCGTTAAACCCTATCTACGTCACACATATAGTGCTCAAATGTCGCTATAAATTACTAGCTTGTCCATACCGCTAAACAAACAGAGATCTTCTCGTGAACACGATGATTATAAAAATACAGCACTTCCAGGCACAGTTAAATCAAGCGGGCGATTACCTTGTTGGCTTGGTCTTACGCCTGTTCCTGGCCTATGAATTTGCGGAGTCTGGAATCATAAAATTCACGGGAAGTAACTGGTTTATGGAAATACAGACAGAGATGCCTTTTCCCTTCTCTTTACTCTCGGTGGAGTTCAACTGGTTTCTCGCCACCTGGACAGAGTTAACGGGCGCACTCTTTCTACTTCTTGGTCTGGCCACACGCTACACGGCATTTGCACTGTTACTGTTAAGTCTTACTGCATGGTATAGCGTGCACACAGGCTATGGTTACAATATATGCAGTAATGGTTACAAGATGGCCTTGATATATTGCATCACTCTGCTGCCGCTCATTCTACATGGCGCGGGCAAGTTCAGTCTCGACCACTGGTTCAAGGCTCGAGACTAAAAACACCCTCGCACTTCAGTAAAAAGATTTACAAGGTATTCACAAACCCTCTGATATAGTTAGGTAGTATTATTTACTACATTCAATGAAGGCCAATGAGCTTGATGGATTCTATTCAAGAAAAACTCCGCGTATTGCGCAACAATTATATCCAAAACCTCGACAACCGATGCATAGAAATCCGTGACCTGTTTACTAGTTTGCTTGATGACTGGAATGACGACAGTCTGGCGGAATTCCACCGTCTAGCCCACAGCCTCAAAGGCTCTGCGGCAACCTTTAATCTGGACAAATTGAGTTATGCCGCAGCCAGCCTGGAAACGGCACTGATAGACATCATCTCGCTGGAGGGACGTCCAGACCCGGATACACTGCAACAGATAGAGAGTCTGTTTATGACTCTATGTGAATATTTAAAGAATCCTGAGTTTGAAGAGAGCGCCGGCACTGGTACGCAAAAACCCGCCCTCGCCAACAGTGCCGGAAAATCCAAGGTTCTGCATTCTGAAAAACTCACCATCCTGCTCACTGATGACGAAGCGTATGGACGGGAACAGGTAAGCCTGATGCTACAGCAGGGTGGACATGAAGTGATACAGGCCGGCGATGGACGAGAGGCAATAGAACAGTTCAAACGGCATAAACCTGATCTCATCATCATGGATGTGGTGATGCCACAAATGAATGGCTACGAAGCCGCCAGAGAGATCAAACGCCTTAGTGGCGAGAATTTTGTGCCTATTATATTCCTTACCGGCCTGACTCAAGATGCGGAGCTGGTACAGTGCATAGAGAACGGCGGCGATGATTTTCTAATCAAGCCCGTCAACCCGGCAATACTGCATGCACGCATCTATGCCATGCAACGTATACGTGAGTTAAACAACAAGCTGTTTGAATACCAAAGCCGGACCGAAGACGAATTGCATCTGGCCAAACACATCTTCGAAAAGATCACCTCGCGTGATGCCGAAAAACATGAACGACTGGATTATCTAAACGAACCGGCAGGACATTTTTCTGGAGACATACTGGTCCACCATCAGGTAGAAGGCGGTAACTATTACGTTATGCTTGGTGATTTTACCGGACATGGCCTTACCGCAGCGATAGGCGCGATTCCGGCCGCTGATACCTTTCATTCTATGGCTAATAAGAACGCTGCCTTACACGTCATCGCTGATGAGATAAATACCAAGCTGGTCACACTACTACCCACCGCTCAGTTCCTCGCCTGCACCTTGATCTCTATCAACCTCATTAGCAATCATCTGCAGGTTCTCAATTGCGGCCTGCCCAGTTCATTTCTATTCGATGAGGAAGGTAATATTACCCAGGAATTCGTATCGAAAAATCTGGCTCTTGGCATCCTCGCAAATAATGACTATAGCCATGACGTCATTGAGGTCGACTCCGTAAGCCAGGGTTATCATTATCTCTGTTTTAGTGACGGACTGCAGGAGGCGCACAACGATGACGATGTGATGTATGGCAATGAACGCATCTTTGAATCGGTACGCAAGGCCTCCAGGGATGACTTTCTTGGTGACATTCGTGCGGCCCTTAATACCCACACTCAAGGTAAAGTACAGCACGACGACATTACCATCATGTCTATCAGTTTCTAGTTGTGAGGCACTTTATATACCACACGGCCCCGAACCAAACCCACACCATTTGACCTTGTCAATCACACCTCGAGTACACATTACTATCCAGTTTGTATCATGCAGTTTCCTCTTCACCAATCACCGAGTTGCTATTTTATCGAACCTACTCGAATTTTTTAGACCATCTATAATATTTCGCTACTAATGTTTTACTTAACTGGCGATTAATATCCCCATGTCTCTGCAATAATCAGCGCATGAGCAATCCCAAAACCAACGAGCACAATATTCACCTGCATGCAGAACGTGAGCGATTTCTGCATGCGTTGCAAATGGTCAAGCTGGGTTACTGGCATTGGGATCTAACCAGTCAGGAACTCACCTGGTCAGCGGAGACCTTCTATTTCCTCGGCCTCGATCCGGACAAAGATCAGGCCGATATGCAGGCATTTATAAATTCGCTCCACCCCGATGACAGGGAGAGGGTAGAGAAAAACAATCAAGCGGTGATGACGACGGGCAAGGCACCGGACATGGAATATCGCATAGTCCGGCCCAGCGGTGAGATCATCCATCTCTATACACGTGCCGAAATGATCTATGACGCGGAGCACAATCCCATCGCACTGTTTGGCACCTTGCAAGACATCAGTGAACAGAAGAAACAACAGATTGCGCTAAAGCAAACACAGATTCGCCTCGAAAGTGCTCTGGTGGCGAAGAACGAATTTCTCTCCATGATGAGCCATGAGCTGAATACTCCGATGAATGCCATACTGGGCTTTGCACAAATACTACACGCGGAGCTAAAAGATGAAACCCTGTTGGATTTCAGCACCGAGATCCTCGATGCCTCACAACAACTAAACCAGGCCTTTGGTGATATCCTCAGATATGTCGAGCTGGACAAAAGCCAGCCAGAGATTAGTGATATTGATCTTACCGATTTTCTTCATTATCTCTTACACAATCACCAAACGGCCGCCGATGACAAATCCATACGCCTCGTGCTGTCCATGCCGGCAGATGAGCTTGCCGGTTTTTGCAGCGATGAGAGAATGCTCGGAGAGATATTCAAGCAGTTGCTCAGCAATGCAATCAACTACTCCTTTCCTGGTGGTGCCGTCACCATTACTCCCAGGCAGATGCACAATGGTCGGATGAAGTTCACCATTGCCGACACGGGCATAGGTATTCCCACACATCAGCACGAATCGATCTTTATCCCCTTTGAACGTCTACCCACCAATCACAATATCAGTGAGGTACGAGGAACCGGCATCGGCCTTACCATTGCCCGCAAGCTCGCCCGCACACTGGGCGGAGACATCCAGTTACTGACGGATACAGGCCCGGGTACGATCTTTGAAATCAATCTGCCAAAAGTAGAGTGCCAGACTGTTAGCCGATTCACTTCCCCTCCCACTAACTAACCATCAGGCGGCGGGATCCTCTCTCCTTTCCCTACTCCTGAAACCCCTGCCACCGGCGCTCTACACCAGCCCTGAACCGGCGCAATAGTAAGCGTTTACTATACTGCAAATACCCTTAGTATCGAATTAAATCAATAAGTCTACTCTGAACAATATTCTCGAATTAATCCAACACCAGCGGTTTATCCACAAGCATTCTTGCGCCGGATTTGGGATAATCGGCAGATCAAAAAAACACACGGTATCGGATGGAACTCTTCACCCCCCAGCGCAGCCAATTCTTCCGCCCCCTGGTGTCCAAACACCGGGAGCTGATCGTCTCCTGTCTGAAGGCCTTTTACGACCGCCTCTACAGTCCGGACAACAACTACGGCTTTCATGTCAGCCGCGGCGAACTGCGAGAGCTGTTTGCCCTGATGATCCGCGACTTCACCTTTCAGGAGAGTGAGACGGCGCTGGAGCTGGAGTCGGACGAGGATGCCCTCGACACCTCGGATGAGTACACCCTCGCCAGCTCCATCGTCCGCCTGCTGATGAAGCACGGCTGGCTGGAGGCGTATCTGGACAAGGCC
>JAOUJT010000191.1 GCA_029883105.1 Gammaproteobacteria bacterium | reverse complement strand
TCCCAGTGGAGCATTGGACTGTCGGTAAAATTGCTGCGTACATATTGCCCCATACGCCCTTCGGCTATGGACAACAGAAGATTGGCGGTAGCGGTTACATCCAGCTCTTCTCTTAGAGTCTGTTTCATCTGTCCTTCGCGTAATACCTGTTTAAACTGGGTAAGCAGGCGGTCATAAAACTGGCCGGTACGCTCACGCAGGCGCTCGGTCTCACCTACCAGGGCATCGCCCAGGAGGATACGGGTAATGCCGGGATTCTTGGCAGAAAAGCCCAGTAACAGGGTCATAATATGTTCGCAGCGTTTTTGCACATCCGTATGATCTGCAAGGATGCGATTTATGAGACTGAAGATCGACTCTTCACTAAATTCAATCAAGCCTTCAAACATGCGTGCCTTGCTGGGGAAGTGTCTATAAAGCGCAGCCTCAGAGACACCCACGGCCTTGGCCAGACCTGCCGTAGTAATGCGCGCACCCGGGCTCTTCTCCAACTCGGAGCACAAGGCCTCGAGGATCTGCTGTTTGCGTGAGGGTTTATCTTCGCTCATATTCAGTCACCTCGCTTGATCAGGGTACCGATACCTACGTCGGTAAACAGTTCCAGCATCACCGCATGTTCTATACGTCCATCAATGATGTGAGCGGTGCGCACACCTTTTTTTACCGCATCGAGGGCACAAGCTATCTTCGGTAGCATGCCACCATAGATAGTGCCATCGGCGATCAAGGCATCTACCTCTTGTGCAGTAAGACCGGTAAGCAGCTTACCGGTCTTATCCAGCAGTCCCTGGATATTGGTCAGCAGGATCAACTTCTCCGCCTTCAGCGTCTCGGCCAATCTACCCGCCACCAGATCTGCATTGATATTGTAGGACTCGCCCTCCTCACCTACACCGATGGGGGCAATAACGGGAATGAAGTTCTCATGTACCAGTTTGTGGATCAGGCTGGCATCTACATTCACCACCTCCCCCACATGGCCGATATCGATGATCTCCGGCACATCGATACCGGGAGTGTTACGGCTAACGTGTAGTTTCTTCGCCCGGATCATATCGGCGTCCTTACCGGACAGGCCCACGGCCTTACCTCCCTGTTTGTTGATCAGGGAGACGATGTCCTTATTCACCAGACCACCCAACACCATCTGTACCACATCCATGGTCTCGGCATCGGTGACACGCATGCCTTCGATAAACTGGCTCTCCTTACCGATCTTCTTCAGCAGATCACCGATCTGTGGGCCACCACCATGCACCACCACCGGATTGATGCCGACGGTCTTCATCAACACGATGTCACGGGCAAAGCCGTTCTTCAGCCCCTCGTCCACCATCGCATTACCGCCGTATTTGATCACCACGGTCTTGCCGGCAAAGCGTTTAATATAGGGCAGGGCTTCGGTCAGCACCTTGGCCACGTTCATTGCTTGTTTGGAGTCGAGACTCATAGGTAACCTTGTTATGCGGTTGTTAGAGTTGATAGTGAATACTAACTATTAAATTGTGAATGGTCAAAAGGGCAAATCCAGACCCGGTTCGATCAGATCCAGCCAATGGCGGATGCGTTCTTGAATATTGATCAGCGAACCGGCATCCCCTGCCTCAAAACGGAGAACCAGCGTCGGCGTCGTGTTTGAGGCGCGCAGCAGGGCCCAACCCTCAGGGAATTCCAGTCTCAGTCCGTCCACATCGAATATCCGCACATCGGTAAAGTCGATGTGCGCGGCCAGTTTTTGCATCAGCCGCTCGGGCTCCCCTTCCTGCATCTTCAACTGCAATTCCGGGGTGCTCAGCAACTCTGGCAAACGGGCAAAGACCTTACTGACCGCTTCGGGCTCCTGGGCCAGCAATTCGATCAGGCGTGCGGCGGCATAGATGCCATCGTCAAAACCAAACCAGTGGTCATTAAAGAACAGATGGCCACTCAACTCCCCGGCGAGGATGGCTTCGGTCTCTTTCAGTTTGGCCTTGGCGTAGGAGTGACCGCTCTTCCACATCAGTGGTACCCCACCGGCACGACGGATCACATCCTCCAGCGCACGGGTGCATTTAACGTCATAGATCACCATGGCACCCGGATTTTTCTGCAACAGCTTTTGTGCCAGATACATCATCAGACGATCCGGCCAGAGGATCTTACCGCGCTCATCCACCACCCCGGTGCGATCGCCATCGCCATCCAAGGCGATGCCGAGATCCGCCTGTTCTGCGATCACTCGCGCAGAGAGATCCGCCAGATTCTCTGGACGATTGGGGTCCGGATGGTGATTAGGGAAGCTGCCATCCACCTCACAATAGAGCTCCACTACCTCGCACCCCAGGGCCTGGAGCAAATGCGAAGCAAACGGACCGGCAACACCATTGCCACCATCCACCACCACCTTCAGGGCACGACTGAGATGAACATCCTTTAAAATGGTCTGTTGGTATTCTGTATAGATGTCAGCCTGACGACTGACGGCACTACCCTGTTGCAGATCATTCTCCAACAGGCGTCGATGCAGATCGTAGATACGCCCATCACACAGGGTCTCACCGCCGAGCATGATCTTGATGCCGTTGTAATCAGGAGGATTATGACTGCCGGTGAGCATCACCCCACTGCCTTCGCAGTGGCTGATGGCGGCAAAATAGAGCATCGGTGTGGCCACCTGCCCGATGTCCAGCACCTCTACCCCGGAGGCGAGAATGCCGTTCTTCAGTTGCTCGGCAAGACTCTGGCCTGACAGACGTCCGTCTCGTCCCAGGGCGATACACCTCACGCCAAGCGCTCGTGCCTCGGAACCTATGGCCTGTCCAATCAGGCGCACGCCTTGCTCGGTGAGAGAATCCCCCACCACTCCGCGTATGTCATAGGCACGAAAGATGTGCTGCGGTGGCAACTGCATGCTCACAAACTCAGTGTTTACCGGTAGAACCAAAGCCACCCTCGCCGCGATGACTCTCTTCAAACTCTTCCACCATCTCAAACTGGGCCTGGATCACCGGCACAAACACCAGCTGCGCAATACGCTCACCAGGATTGATGGTGAAGCTTTCGGTGCTGCGATTCCAGCAGGAGACAAACAGCTGGCCCTGATAATCCGAATCGATCAGTCCCACCAGATTGCCCAGCACGATACCGTGTTTATGGCCCAGACCGGAGCGTGGCAGGATGGTGGCTGCAATGCCGGGATCGCCGATGTAGATGGCCATACCGGTGGGGATCAATTGGGTTTCCCCGGGCTTCAGCTCCATGGCCGACTCTACACAGGCGCGCAGATCGATACCGGCCGAACCGGGTGTGGCGTAATCCGGAATAGGAAACTCATCACCCAGACGCTTATCCAGGATCTTTACTTGTACGGAATGCATAACCATGTCCCCAAAATATATTTTTTTACGTTTCGTTAATGAGAATAGTGCTCGGCGATAAGCTGTATCAGCTCACGCGCCAGTTTGTACTTCGACATCATCGGCAGTTCCCGCTCGCCTGCTGCCCAGATCACCTGCAAGGCATTGTCTTGGGCATTAAAGCCCAGACCCTCACCCACCTGATTGGCGGCGATCATATCCAGTCCCTTGTTAAGCAACTTCTGTTTTGCATGCGCGTGGACATCGTCCGTCTCGGCGGCAAAGCCAACACAGAATGGCCGGTTCTCACGGAGACCGCTGACCTCGGCGAGGATATCGGGGTTTTTACACAGATTGAGGGTCAGCTTGTCGCTATCCTTTTTGATCTTGCTGCTGGCTACCGTATCAACACGGTAATCGGCCACCGCAGCGGTAGCGATAAAGATGTCCGCTTGCGTACTTCTTTGCATGACTGCGTTATACATATCCTCGGCGCTCACCACATCGACACGCTCCACCATCGATGGCGTGGGCAGATCGGTGGGACCGCTCACCAGGGTGACCCGTGCCCCTGCCTCGATGGCGGCCTGGGCGATGGCATAGCCCATCTTGCCGGAGCTGTGGTTGGAGAGGTAACGCACGGGATCGATGGCCTCACGAGTGGGACCGGCGCTGATCAACACCTGTCTGCCGGCCAGGACTCCCGTCTCAAACAGGGCAGATACGGCCTCTACCAGTTCGTCCGGTTCCAGCATGCGACCCGGTCCCACCTCACCGCAGGCCTGCTCGCCCTGTGCAGGACCAAAGATATGTCTCTTTCTCTGTGCCAGGATCTGGATATTGGCCTGGGTGGCCGCATCCTGCCACATCTGCTGATTCATCGCCGGTGCCACACACACGGGAGCCTCGGTGGCCAGACAGAGGGTGGAAAGTAGATCGGTGGCTTCACCGTGTGCCAGGCGGGCGAGGAGATTGGCGCTGGCCGGGGCAATCAGCACCACATCGGCCCAGCGTGCTAACTGGATATGACCCATACCCTGCTCAGCCTCCGGGTCCAATAGATCCGTGTGTACCGGGTTTCCTGACAGCGCCTGAAAGGTCAACGGTGTGACAAAGGCCTGGCCGCCCTGGGTCATCACCACCCGCACCTCGGCCCCGGCCTGTTTCAGACGGCGCACCAGTTCGGCAGACTTGTAGGCGGCAATACCGCCGCTGACTCCGAGGATGACCTGTTTATTCATCAGTGAACTCATGGGCGGAAGTGTATCAGATGGGTTCGCCATAGCGAAAACCAGCAGCTACTATTTATACCTAATCTGTGACAGGGAGGTCACTTCAACATGAGCATCAAGGACTGGCCGGCAGCAGAACGGCCGCGGGAAAAACTGCTGGCGCAAGGGGCCGCAGCATTGTCCGATGCGGAGCTACTGGCGATCTTTTTGCGTACCGGCATCAGCGGTCGCTCCGCTGTGGATCTGGCGCGGGATCTATTAGTAGAGTTCGATGGTCTGCGCCCCCTGCTGGAGGCCCGTGAAAAAGAGTTTTGTCTCCATATGGGTCTCGGACCGGCGAAATTCGTACAGCTGCAAGCGGTTCTGGAGATGGCTCGGCGCCATCTGGCCGCCAACCTGGCTCGGGGAGACGCCCTCTCTTCACCCGACGACACCCGCAACTATCTAAGTGCACAGCTACGCCACTACCCCTATGAGGTCTTTGCCTGCCTGTTTCTCGACAACCGTAACCGGGTGATCGCCTTCGAGGAGCTGTTTCGCGGTACCATCAATGGCTCTTCGGTACACCCGCGCGAGGTCATCCGCCGTGCCCTGGAGCATAACGCGGCAGCCTTGATCCTGGCGCATAACCATCCCTCCGGGGTAGCCGAGCCCAGTCAGGCGGACCGCCAGCTCACCGAGCGCCTGAAGGAGACCCTGGGTCAGGTGGATGTACGTGTGCTGGACCATATCGTGGTAGGAGATGGCGAACAGGTATCCTTCGCGGAGCGGGGCTGGCTTTAGAACCACTAACCCGGTTTTCATGCGGTCTTAGAAATATCAGTTTTTACTTGAGCTTGGTGGGCCGTTTTGGTATAAATACGCGCTTCATTTGTGCGCCAAGCGCGAAGACTCGATTTTTGGAGACTCAAGATGTCTAAGGTTTGTCAGGTTACGGGTAAGCGTCCTATTACCG